>JAPKAX010000238.1 GCA_028825025.1 Rhodospirillales bacterium
GTGGAAAAAATTGAAAACCGCACTAAAGAATACCGTCAACGCTTCGCTAATCCGTTTATTGCTGGGAACCGAGGCTTTATTGATGATGTGATAATGCCACACAACACGCGGGCACGGATTAGCCGTTCTTTACGTATGCTTGCCGATAAAGAGCTTGAAAACCCTTGGAAAAAACACGGAAACATGCCGCTTTAACGGAACGATATTACATGGTGGAAAGGAAGCCGCCATCCACATAAATCACTTGGCCATTCACATAATTTGATGATTGTGATGCTAAAAATATGGCGGCTCCGGCTATTTCATCGGGGTCGCCCCAGCGGCCTGCCGGAGTCCGATTACACACCCAATTGTTAAATGTTTCATCTTCGACAAGAGCCGTATTCATTTCAGTCAAAAAGTACCCAGGCCCAATTCCGTTGACATGTACGTTATCTTTTGCCCATTCGACCGCCATTGACTTAGTCAGCATTTTAAGCCCCCCTTTGGCAGTTGTGTAGGGGGCGATATTGGCCCGTCCCAACTCACTGGTTAACGAGCAAATATTAATGATTTTGCCTGATTTTCGTTGAACCATTCCGGGAGCCACGGATTGTGCGACAAGAAAAGGGGCTGTTAGGTTCGTATCAAGCACCCGCCGCCAGTCGTCTTCTTATAATTTGGAAAGCAATTGGCGGTGCTGAATGCCAGCATTGTTGACCAATATATCAATGGGGCCAATTGTTGTTTCAATGTTTGAAACAGCAGATTTAATGGCACTTGAATCCGTAACATCAAAAGATGATATGTGAGCCGGATACCCATGTACGCACAATTCATTGGCCGATTTTTCAAGGGTTTTCGGGTTTCGGCCATTCAAAATAACGATGGCCCCTTGCTTTGAAAACCCATTTGCAATGGCATAACCAAGCCCGCGGCTTGCACCGGTAATTAATGCAATTTTTCCTGTAAGATCGAACATTTAAACGCAAACTCCTAGTGGTGTTGAAGTGCCTTGCGACTATTTGTGAATATATAGCACACGAAGGTAAATCTCAGTTGGCTCCTACTTAATCGGGTGCAATAACGCCTGTTTGCTCTGTGATTAAACCATAGTGCTCTATTCGGCGGTGGCGGGCGAAGTCAAATATGGTCTCTTTTCCAAAGTTGCATAGATCTAGATCGCATTCTGCAACAACCAATTCGTCTTCTTCTGTAGTTGCGTGGGCGATAACGTGGCCGTTAGGGTCGACAATACAGCTGTCACCAAACAGCGGAAATCCGTCTTCATTTCCGGCTTTCGCCACACCAACCACATACGTTGAATTTTGATAAGCCCCGGCTTGCATGGATAAGCGGCTATGGAATTTCCGTATTTCAGGGCCTTCTGAGTTGTATTGCGAGTTCACCGATGGCGTGTTGTAACCCAGCATTATCACCTCAACACCCTGCAAGCCCATAACCCTGTAGGTTTCAGGCCAGCGGCGATCATTACATATGGCCATTCCCATAATACCACCCATGGTCCGCCACGCGTTAAAGCCTAAATCACCTGGCGAAAAATAACGCTTTTCTAGATGCTGATGGGTTCGTTTTGTATCAAACTCAACGTGCCCCGGCAGATGAACTTTGCGGTACTTGCCAACGATATTGGCTGATTTGTCGACCAATATAGCCGTATTGTAATGAAGGCCTTCGGGTGTAATTTCGCCATAACCTAAGTAAAACCCAATACCTTTTTCCCGCGCTGTATCAAACAACGGCTGAGTGATTGGCCCGGGCATTTCGGTCTCGAAATACTTGTCCATTTCGGCTCTGTCTTCCGTAAAGTAGCGCGGGAAGAACGTTGTTAAGGCTAATTCTGTAAACACCACCACGTCGCAGCCTTCGGATGCTGCTTGTTTCATCATTTCGACAAGGCGTTTGACTATTGATTTTTTGCTGTCAGCTAATTGGATGGGGCCAGATTGAGCCGCGCCTATTTTAAAAGTTCTGGGCATGTCATACCTTTATAAAACGAGGTTGGTGATGTTATATTCGTATTCAAATTATTTAGGAATAATAGTAAATGACAAATACTGAGGATGAAAGAGCAGACAAAGCACGTAATCGGTTAAAAGGATTTGGCCTTCATTTGTTGGGCTATTTCATTGTTATGTTGATTTTAGTGCCGCTAAATGTGTTTGTTTATGATGGCTCAGTTTGGGCTGTGTTCCCCTTGATTGGTTGGGGCAGTGCGCTTGCAATCCATGCAGCATTTGTTTTGGGCCTGTTTGGAAGATCAAATCTCAACTAATGAATTATATTGGTATCTGGATTAATAGGAAGAGAGTGGATAAAAAGAAAATACGAACTCACCTTCACAACTTTTGAGTGCTGCTTATGTTTAAAAAAATTTTAATTGCAAACCGCGGCGAGATTGCTTGCCGGGTTATTAAAACTGCCAAAAAGATGGGGATAGCTACGGTTGCTGTCTATTCTGAAGCGGACCGATTGGCGCTGCATGTCGAAATGGCAGACGAAGCGGTGTGTATTGGCCCTGCGGCATCGGTTGAAAGCTATTTGGTTGTTGATAATATTCTGAAAGCTATCCGCGACACTGGCGCGGATGCTGTTCATCCGGGATATGGTTTTTTATCTGAAAATGCCTCATTTGTGGAAGCTCTAGAAATAGAAGGCGTTGCGTTCATTGGCCCTAAACCTCTAGCGATCAATGCCATGGGCGACAAAATCGAGTCTAAAAAAATAGCGATGGCGGCGGGTGTCAGTACAGTCCCTGGTCACACAGAAGCCGTGCGCGATCCTGAAGATGCTATCAAAATTGCGAATGATATAGGCTACCCAGTTATGCTTAAGGCGTCGGCTGGCGGCGGTGGCAAGGGGATGCGGGTTGCTCATAATGATGACGAATGCCGCGATGGCCTGATTCGGGCGACCAATGAAGCAAGAACCAGCTTTGGCGACGATCGTGTTTTTGTTGAGAAATATATTGAAAAGCCGCACCATATTGAAATTCAAGTGGTTGGTGATAGCCATGGAAATGTTATCTATTTGGGCGAACGTGAATGTTCGATTCAGCGCCGCCACCAAAAAGTAATAGAAGAAGCCCCTTCACCGTTTTTGGATAAAAAAACCCGCATAGCTATGGGCGAAGAAGCGGTGGCTTTGGCGAAAGTTGTTGATTACATTTCAGCAGGTACGGTTGAATTTATTGTCGACAAAAACCAGAAATTTTATTTTCTAGAAATGAACACACGGCTTCAGGTGGAACACCCCGTAACCGAATTGATTACCGGATTGGATTTGGTTGAATTGATGATCCGGGTTGCGGATGGGGAAGCTTTGCCCTTAAAGCAATCGGACGTTACTTTGACCGGATGGGCGGTTGAAGCGCGTGTTTATGCGGAAGACCCGTTCCGTAACTTCCTACCCTCCACCGGGCGCTTGGTTAAATATATTGAACCCGCCGAGAGCGACACAGTTCGAGTGGATAGTGGCGTTTATGAAGGCGGTGAAATATCGATCTATTATGATCCGATGATCGCCAAGCTGATTTCCTATGGTGAAGATCGCGCTACAGCAACTGAGAATTTACAAAAAGCCCTGGATGGGTATTACATTCGCGGCGTAAACCACAATATAGCGTTCTTGTCTGCTTTGATTGCACACCCCCGATTTGCCGACGGTAACTTAACAACAAACTTCATTTCTGATGAATACCCCGATGGTTTCCATGCCCAAGACTTAGCTCTAGAAGACCCTAATATTCTAATTGCCGTTGCTGGAGTTGTTCACCAAGCCTACCAACAACGGGCCGCTCAAATTTCCGGCCAGTTTGCAGGACATGCGCGCGATGTGGCTAACGATTGGGTTGCTGTCATGCGCGACGAACATCATCCTATTTCGGTTCAGGGCGATTATGGTGACTACGATGTGACCGTGGATGGAAAAGTGTTCCGGATTTCATCCGATTGGCAATTCGAACAGCCTTTGTTTGTTGCCAGAGTTGATGACAAAGATGTTTGCATTCAGGTCGAACGGCAAAATATAGCTTACCGTTTGGGCTACCGTGGTGCGCAAGTCGATGTTTTGGTACTTCACGCCCGTGGTGCAGAATTAAACACCCTAATGCCGTTTAAAAAGCCCCCTGATACGTCTAAGTACTTGTTATCACCGATGCCGGGGCTTTTGGTTTCATTAGCTGTTGAAGTGGGGCAAGAGGTTAAGGCTGGTGATGAATTGGCTGTTGTTGAAGCAATGAAGATGGAAAACGTGTTGCGAGCTGAAAAAGATCAGATTGTTAAATCTGTCGAAGCAAAAGTCAGCGACACTTTGATGGTTGATCAAGTTATACTTGAATTTGAATAGTTAATTAAGTTATAAATATCAATTAGTTAATCAAATACGATTTTTTGAAGTGTTTGGAAATTACATAAATGGCAGCTTAATGGCAGCGATTTGCAGAACACTTTTCATCCCCTACCCAAAACATAAACGCAATTAAAAAAGTGTAGCGCCCTATTGACACACTGATTGTTTCCAGTCTAACGTCCATACTATAAATTCAGAGTTCTGAATTCACAAATGGACAAATAAGCAATGCACGCACTTTCCGCTAAACCCGATTTGGTAATGCAAACCCATGACGCGCTGCGTAAAGCGATTATGTCGGGCGAGCTGGCACCATGCGCTCCTGTTGCGCAAGAAGA
>JAPKAX010000239.1 GCA_028825025.1 Rhodospirillales bacterium
CTTTGCAACGTGGAATATGCTACCGCAAACCTGACGAAAGCCGGCAGATGAAAGTGTCACGGTATCTGAGTGGTAGGATTGATCGTGATACAGGCGCGGAAGACCAAATGCTGATGGTCTGGTCTTGCGAAGCAACAAAATCTTCCGCCTACGAGGGAGTTGTGTTTTCTGATTTGGAATATGGTGTCAAAACCTATCATGACCATTTGCGTAAGTTAGTTCCCGTGGTTGAAAGCAAAACGATACCATTAGTTGGGCAGATGGCTATCCTAAATCAAGATATGCTCTCGAAAAGGACAGCGTAATTGCTAAGCTTTCAAAAATGGCGTCGAAGTGAGAGTGCTCAGGGCCTATTTTTGATTAGCCCAACGCTTGGCTTTGCATTGTTATTACTGGCCGTGCCGCTAATCATGGTGGCTGCTCTCAGCTTTTGGACACAAGACTATTTAACTCTCGATCGTACGTTCACTACAGCCAATTATGTGACAGCTTGGACTGAGCCTATGTACCAATATTTAATGGCTAGGTCGCTCAAGATATCAATTTTTGTGACAGCGGCTACAGTATTTTTGGCGTATCCAGTAGCTTACTTCATTTCGTTTCACGTCGCCCCCAAACGTAAGGCGATGTGGATATTTTTGATTACAATACCATTTTGGACCAGTTACCTAATGCGTATTTTCCTTTGGAAGGTAATACTGGGCTACAATGGAGTTATTAATGGGAGCCTTACTGGGTTAGGCATTATAGACGAGCCTTTAAGTTTCATTTTATATAATCAAAATGCCGTAGTCCTCACTCTTGCGCATGCGTGGGTACCCTTCGCAATCCTACCCATTTTTGTGGCTTTAGAGCGTGTTGATCGCTCCTTGATAGAAGCTGCAGAAGATTTGGGAGATAGTGGGCTCCGCCGATTCTTACGGGTTACTCTCCCACTTTCGATGCCGGGCGTAATCGCTGCGACCATTATTGTTTTTATCCCTACTATTGGTGATTATGTGACCCCACGTTTGGTTGGGGGGCCAAATGGATTGATGATTTCTAATATGATTGAGTTACAATTCAAAAAGGCAAACAACGCTCCTTTGGGTGCCGCACTTGCGATCTCAGCAATGGGGATTGTCACATTTTTTGCCTTGGCCTTCCTATGGCTTAATCGACGCTATGTTCGGGGGCCAAGTTAATGCGGGGTAAGTCACGTTTTTTTAATTGGTTTATAGGTTTCTTTTTATTATTTTTGTATGCGCCGGCAATTCTGTTGCCAGTTTTTGCCTTTAATGCCAGCAGTATTGTCTCATTTCCACTTACAGGGTTTACCACGGAGTGGTTTTCGGTATTGCTTACCAATGGAACCCTACACGTCGCTGCACGCAACAGCTTGCTAATTGCTATCACCACCGCAATATTCTCAACGCTACTAGCCGTTTTGGCGGCCCGGGCCTCAACCCGCTTTTCCTTCTTTGGACGCCGATCAATAATGGGCTTTGTAATGCTACCGATGGTACTCCCAGAGATCATAATTGGTGTTTCTTTGCTGGTTGTAATTATCCAAATGGGTTTTGAGTTGTCTCTCTGGAGCATAACCATGGGCCATATCTTGATTTGCACGCCCTTTTGTATTGCTATTTTATCCTCCGCCTTCATGAACCTTGATAAAAGCCTTGAAGAGGCCTCATTTGATCTAGGGCAAACGCGCTGGAATACATTCTGGTTGGTAATTTTCCCTTTAGTTATGCCTGGTATTGTTGCGAGCTTGTTGATCGCGTTTACGATTTCTTTGGATGAGTTTATTATTGCATTCTTTTTGGCTGGAACTGAACCAACGCTGCCAGTCTACATTTGGGGACAACTACGGTTCCCTGCTAAATTACCAAGCCTCATGGCCTTAGGCACGGTTTTATTATTCGTATCCATCGGATTACTCTTAATTGCTGACTACTTCCGGCGCCGTGGAATACGTAAAACAGGTATAGAAAATACGGGAGGTTTCCTATGACACAGCCAATAATACGGCTTAGTGGTCTTGATAAGTTTTATGGTGACTTCCAGGCGCTATCCCAGATTAATTTAGATATTAAAACTGGTGAATTTTTTTCGCTGCTTGGCCCGTCAGGCTGTGGTAAAACGACACTGCTGCGTAGTATTGCAGGGTTTGAGACATCCTCAGCCGGTAGCCTGCATATCGATGGCCAGTCGATGGATGGTGTGCCTGCAAACAAACGTCCAACCAATATGGTGTTTCAAAGCTATGCTATTTTTCCTCACATGAGCGTTGCTGAAAACGTGGCATATGGTTTGAAGGCGCGGAAACTTCCAAAAGTTGAGATTAAAGCACGTGTGGCTGAAGCAATTGATATGGTTGGCCTTCAAGGGTTTGACGAGCGGGCATCTCACGCATTATCGGGGGGGCAAAGGCAACGCGTGGCCTTGGCCCGCGCATTGGTCTTAAAGCCCCGGGTTTTGTTGCTAGATGAGCCCCTATCAGCATTAGATAAAAAGCTGCGTGAGCAGATGCAATCTGAGCTCCGCCGTCTCCAACGAGCGGTTGGCATTACATTTGTGTTGGTTACTCACGACCAGGAAGAAGCATTGACAATGTCTGATCGCATAGCTGTCATGTTTGATGGCAAAATTGAACAGGTTGCCTCACCCCAGATACTCTACGGAAAGCCAAGTACCCGAAAAGTTGCTGCTTTTATTGGCATGATGAACTTTTTAGATGCAAAAATTATGACTACATCTGGTGATAATGTGGAAGTTGAAGTTCAATCATTAGGAAAATTAACTTTACCATTGAAGCAAGCTACTGGCGGTCTGGATGGGTGCAACTCTGTAGGCGTTCGCCCGGAGATGTTAACAATTTTAATGGGTTCACAAACTTCTGAACGTGAAATTGAAGCTGAGGTGACTGAAGTTTCATACTATGGAGACATGACATATTACGATGTCAAATTACCCGCTAAAGAAGATCCAATCACTGTCAGCATGCGCAACACTGCTGGACGCAAGGTGTTAGAAGTAGGCGCAAAAGCTCGCGTTGGCTGGAGCACTTCTTCGTTACTTTTGCTCAAGTGATTTAAACAAAAAAAGAGCACCAACAGGTGCTCTTTAGGTTTTTATAGGTTACGGTTTTTTAGAAACCTGCTTTGATCTTTTCAAATTCTGCAATCATTTTTTCACGTAATTGTTGATCCATCGGAACCTGAGCTAAAACAGGAACTTCTACAGGGCCTAAACCTGCCCACACGAGAGAGTCGGCACCCATTGCGGTCATTGCGGTCTGGTTTCCGTGTCCGTAGCCCCACTCGTTCACAATGTAGTCAGTGGAACCAGGATCCATCCAGGCATTGAAAAAATCATACATCTTATCTTCTGAATTAGGACCATTCGCTAGATTTACATATCCACAGAACCAGCTGGATGATCCTTCCACAGTTGAGCGGTTAACTCCAATCGGTAGGCCTTCACCCTGCATTGTAACTGGCGTTTCATTCCACGCCCAAGACACCATAACCTCACCACTTGCCATCAGTTGGGAAAGCTCGGCTCCGTCAGCCCAATAGGCACGCACATTTTGGTGTGCTTTTCGTAACCATACATTGGCCGCCTGAAAGTCAGCCTCAGTAGCTTTTGTCCAATCGGTTACGCCAGTTGCCAGATAGGCGAGAGCGTATACATCATCGACATTGTCTGGAAGGGCTGTGCGTCCTCCATAGGCTGAATCTAAAAACACAGCCAGTGAATTCATTTTGGCCTCATCGACCAAGTCTGTGCGATAGGTTAAGGCGGTTGTGCCCCAATCCATAGGAAGCATGTAGTAGCTACCATCAATTTTAAACGCTTCCGCCATTTCCTGATTTACGTCTGCCCACAGATCTATTCGAGAGGTATTCAGTGGCTCAAGCAAACCAGCTTCATGCCATTTAGATACAGATTGGCTGCAGGGGTGAGACACATCAGCCTTAAAGCCGGCGCGCAATTTTTGAAAGGCCTCTTCTTCTTCGCCAAAGAAGGCAAAGGTTGGAGAGCCTCCGTGCTGGGTAACATAATTTTGAAAAAAGCCTTCATCTTCATAGCCTGACCAATCAAATACAATTAACCCGTCACCAAGTGCAGCAATATTTGCCTCCTCGTTCTGTTTTATAAAAACGCCCCAGCCTAAAACTATTATTGCGACTATAGCAAAGGCTGGTAGTAGTATTTTTTGAATATCCATTTCTTTCTCCCTTGTCGGCGCTCTGCCGTGAACAAAATGTTAGCCTAGCTTGCAAAATGCTTCAAGAATTTGATTTGCAATGTGAGATTGAGTTTCTACTGTGTAGTGTAATTAAGTGGCTTTTGCAGATTTTGGACTGCAGCCACGTAAAATCTCTACTCTTTGGAAGCTTTGTAGATGTGGTTAAAAGTATTACAGAAACACAGTTTTTATAGTAATTGACCCTTACTAATATCAGTGGCCTAGGCTATAATTAATTTCACTACAGCATTCTTATTCCTCTAAATAGGCCTCCATTGGAGGGCAAGTACAGACTAAATGTCTGTCTCCATAGACGTTATCAACTCGGTTAACAGGCACCCAGTACTTGTCACTTTTGATGGATCCGGCCGGATAGCAGGCTTGTTCACGGCTGTATGGCCTGTCCCAATCTTCAATTAAAT
>JAPKAX010000240.1 GCA_028825025.1 Rhodospirillales bacterium
TACTATTAAAACGGCAGGTTTAAAAAAATAATGCATGTAAGAGACTTTCTTTAGCAACAACTACGAGAATTACGTTAGCATTTAATTTAGTTGTTGCCAGTTTAAATAGCTCAGTCAAAGAATGAATTTCTGCAACAGTATTCAAGACAAAGCGGCATCATTTTGATTGGTGGTATGTGACTGATTTATTTTAAGGCTTTGCCAAGTGCGGCGATCCCTGTTGGAATGCGGTCATCTGGTTGCGAAGAATAATTGAACCGCGCATGATGGGCTTGCTCAGTTACTGGGAAAAATGTACTCTCGGGCAAATAGGTCACACCAGCAGTAGGCAAGGCGACATCTTGTATGAACGCAGCCGCGTCAAAACCTTATGGAAATCTCACCCAAGTGAAAAGCCCACCTTCTGGATCTGTCATTTCAACGCCTTGCGGAAAATATTAGCGGATCGCGGTCAGCATAACGTCTTCCTTGCGGCGATACGCCAAGCGCAGCCCGGCGATATGGGTGTCTAAATCACAGCGTTCTAAAAACAGACTGGCTGCGGCCATGTCCTGGGTCGACGTCTGCGTATCGGCGGCCACCTTTAGCAACCCCATTTGTTCAAGCAGATCTGGGTCGGCTACGGCCCAGCCCACGCGCAATCCCGGCACCAGTATTTTAAAAAAGCTGCCAAGATGGATGATCCGCCATTGGGTATCTATCGATTTGAGGGTGGGCAGCGGGTCACCGGAGAAGCGGATATGGCGATATGGTGTATCTTCAAGCACAATTACATCATAATCGTTCGCAATTTCAATCAATTCTTGGCGGCGGGAAAGGCTTAACGTCACTCCGGTTGGGTTCTGAAAATTTGGTACGGTGTAATCATTTTGGCGCGTGGCTGTGTCTTTTAGCGAGTGCTCAAGCGCCTGCATTTGCATTCCATCCTGATCCATAGGCTCGGGGCTATATTTTGGTTGATAGGGGTTGAATGCGATCAATGCGCCCAGAAATGTGGGGTCTTCGGTGATGATGACATCCTCTGGATCAACCAATATTTTAGCGGCAAAATCTAGACCTTGTTGAGACCCTTGCAGGATTAAAACTTAGTCGCTTTAACAGGGGGCTCCATTGGCACGCATCAGCTCGGCGATCTTTGCACGTAGCCGTGGCAAACCGTCGGATGGAGCGTATTGCATATTGTTGCCTCCGGGTGATTGGATAACATCGCGGAAGACGGCCTGTAATTGATCGTTGGGAAAAAGCGTGGCATCTGGATAGCCGCCCCCAAATGAGATTATTGTGGGGTCTGCGCCAAGCGCCAGAAAATTACGGATGGCAGAGGGCTAAACGTTTTTCATTCTTGTGGCAAAGCGTTTATGCATTCGGAAACCTCGCATTATGGATTCCTAGAAAACAAGCTATTGCGTTAAAAATTGTCCTATTAATTTGCTTGATCCAAGATCCAAGATCCAAGATCCAAGATCCAAGATCCAAGATCCAAGATCCAATTTGCTATTTTGCAAGTAAATTTTTTTCGCGCACTGGACGGAGCGTTTTAAATGCTTTGTCCAGTGCGCATGTTTTGCAGTGGATTACTTTGCAAGTTGTTCCAGCGCCGTGCCAGTAGTTTCGATTGACGCGTCAATATCTGCTTCGGTATGCTCAGTACAACTGAGGTTATGTAAGATTTTATTGCCTGAGAAAAAGATACGCTGATCTCGAATTTTTGCAAAAAATCTCCGTATTTCTATAAATTTACCGTTTGGCTGAACTCACGATAAGTGGTGATTTCAGCTAAATCCGTAAACACAGGATGGAACATTGAGCCTACATTTTACACCCGCATAGTATGACCGGTATCGTGGGAAACTTGTTTCAAACGGCGGGTCATTTGTTCACCGACCTCAGACATTTTTTGAAATCCTGCGAAATTGTTCCGGCTCATTTCTTCAAGCATGGTTTTGGTTGCAAACAGACCAAGGCGGGGCCGTTATGGCTGCCGTAGTGCAACACTTTACCGTATTCTACGCTCTCCATAATATGATCTGGGCCTGCAATTGCGGCAATAGGAAATCCTTGTACTAAGGCTTTTCCATAGGTGACGTAGTCTGGCTTTAAATTATATAATTGGATAACACCGCCGAGGGCCACGCGAAAGCCTGTAACGGTTTTATCTAAATAAAACAAAATGTTGAATGCCTTGCATAGCTATTCTACGGTTTTGAGATAGCCTGGTTTTTGCGCGATCACTCCCATATTTGACATCACGCCTTCCATCACAACGCAGGCGATTCCATGTCCGTGTGACCTTAAAACTCGTTCTAGAGCGTCGGCATCATTCCAGACACCGACCAGGGCGTCTTCTCAAGAGCCGGGTGTCAGGCCTGAGCTGTCAGGCATCCGTACGGGTCATTTGGATGGCCCAGAGAGGTGACATATTGCGGGCTAGACTGACCAGAAGCACATCATACCAGTCGTGGTATTGGCCTTCAAACTTAAGAATCTTGCTATTGTCAATAATGCTGCACGCCATTTTTACACCGGTCATGCAAGCTTCGGTTCCAGTATTTGCAAACCGCACCTTATCCACATTTGGCTGCATGCTGACCATAAGCTCTGCCGTTTCGACCTCAACCTCAAGCGCGCTTGCGAAATGCGTTCCTTCAGCCACTTCTTGTTGGATGATCTCAAATTTTTTTGAATGCGTATGTCCCATAGGTAGACACCCGAAAGGAAGCTACCAATCGATATATTCATAGCCGTCCACATCCCAAACCCGCGCGCTTTTTCCATTGCTAATTTAAGAGGGGAGTACTTCATAATACATTGGGCCGCGGGATACACAACTGCAACCTTCGGCCAACACCTCCATCGCGCGATTAAATAAAGCTTCGGATTGTTTGCGTTGGATGGCGTTTCCTTTTAGGGTCATGCTCGGTTCAGAGCTTGCAATAGATCGTTTGCCTGATCTTCTGCGGTATTGATTGACAGTTTGTCGCAATGTTTGCCTAGCAGTCGGTGCAAAGCTATTTTGGTTTCTTCGGTAAAACTGATGGTACCATTGCGATCTATTTCTTCGATTCCGTCCCATTTCAAGGAGGCTTCGTTCACCTTGGCGGCGCGATCCAGCGACCATGCACTTGGCAGGTCTATTGTAATACCAGCTGTGCTGGCACGTACCGGATACCCCCCCACAAGATCGCCAATTCCAGGCAAGTGCAGGTTTGTTTCGGCCTGTGTTGTAAACGCTTTTAATGCCGAGACACCTGAGGAGGCGGTCACCCGGTTGAAATGTAAATCATAAGGAAATGGAAATGGCTCTCGCAAAACAGCTTCAGCAATCTGTGTGACGTCTTGGTCTTTGTAGGTGGCTGTCAACAAATAGGGTGGCAAATGATTGACTTTGTGATCATTTAAGACGTAATACTCAAAGGCATGCTGGGCAACTAACTTGACGTGAATGTCGTTTGGGTTGCAAGCCAGCTCGCGCCCAACGCCCATTTGTATTTTAGCGATTGGTTCCTGAACATTTCCAATCCCGCAATCTGGGCCAAATCCTGTCCGGTTCAGCACGGCATTTATGACGTCTGGATAGGATGCGCCAATCCAAAATGTATCGATTTCGGCTTCCGCAATCTGGTTTCGGAACTTATGCATTAGCGCGAGGTGAAGCGCGGTATACCCGGCAAAAGGCACTTCAACCTCACCTGAATCGACGTTCCACCATGGCAATAAAGAGGGCGCTGAAAAGATATAATCTGGGTTTATCTGGCGCAGTTTGGTACTAAAATCATTGCTATGAACATCGAGTTTTTCGGCAACAATGTTGGGGAAATACCCTTCGATGCCAGCACCTAAAACGGCATTGTTGACGCGCTTTTGTGCTTTTTGCAGATCTCTGCTGGCCACCACCAGCGTATTAAAAATATCGGTCCTTGCCAGCGCTTCCAAAAGATGGGTCGCGAGTTCGCCCATAGAGAGTAATAGCAGCGTTGGTTTGCTCATTCTTAGCACCTTTGATAGACATTTATCGGGCTTTATAACCATTAAATCAAATCGCAGTGGCATCGTCCAGTATGAGAATGGTTAGATCTAGCAAATGACCCGCTGCGCGCCCTGCGGTACATCATAAATCTTCGACCCGATGTGAAAATTAAAAATATCGCCCTAAGGGGTTTGGCTGGTGTCTGTTCTTAGACAGAGGAGATTGCGATATAAATTTATATGGATTATCACCAGAGGGATAGACTAAGCTTTTTCAAAGGAAGGGTGTCCATGAGACCTTTGGTAATTGCAATACTTGTTTTCGTGCTACAGTCACCTGCGGTTCAAGCAGCGCCGGAATGCGGGGGCAGTGGCGCAGATCCAAGCGAGTTTTGTGCGCCTGGTTTCGAATGGGATCCTGAAAGCAAAACATGTAAAGGCCAGCTGGTCTAAACAAATAAAAAAATTGTTGGATAAGTCACCATGCTGAGTCAATTTTGAAACGTAAAAGGTGCGATCATTGATGAACTGGAACACATTTTTAAACGATACAATGCAGCGTATGGGAAGGTTCCAAGCGGAAGCACCCGAAACTTTTTCCGGTTTTAACATTATGGGTAAAGCTGCCAAGCAAAATGGTGCGCTGGATGAAAAAACCAAAGAACTTATCGCGCTTGGCATAGCGAT
>JAPKAX010000241.1 GCA_028825025.1 Rhodospirillales bacterium
TGTTGATGGCAAAGTATGCCAGTTACAGGTCAAAAATCCACTTATCTTAACTGTTTAAATTTATCGGGCCACTTCTTTTGAACGCTTTAACCCATAAAAAAACGGGACCTCTAAAGGCCCCGTTTTCAATTCAACGTAAGAACGTTCGAATTAGTAGATGTTTTGCGCAGAAACCATTGCGTAAAGCATTGGGAAAGAAAGCAATGTGTTTGTTCTTGAGAACAACATAGCTGTCCGTGCTGCTGCGACTTTCTCTTCCGCACCAACTTCAACTATACCCAAAGCCTTTTTCTGGTTTGGCCAAATAACAAACCAAACGTTGAAAAACATGATAATGCCCATCCACATGCCGATACCGATAGCCGTGTGCTTTGCAACGCCATCAGAACCAAGCATTAAGGCTTCAACCAAATAGCCGCTCATTGCGGCTAATACCAAACCGGTTACGATCGTGCCCATGGCAGCCCAACGGAACCACCACAATGCAGCAGGGGCAATGACTTTGCCAATAGCTGGCTTTTGATCATCCGGGATATTTGGCATATTCGGTATTTGTACAAAATTGAAGTAATACAGCAAGCCAATCCACATAACACCGCAGACCACATGCAAGAAACGCATAACAAACATATAATAATTATGACCACCAGGCATTCCTTCGCCGGTCACATATCCAACGATAACAACCATCAACACCGTAACAACGACACCAGCGATCACCGTGTTTCGTAGATTAGATAAAATTGCCCCCATAACGTGGCCCCTCCAGTTAATATTAGAAAAAAAATATATGCTTTAGAATCGATCTTAATTTTATGGTATACAAGACGCATCCCGTTTCTTCCAACTGTTTTACAAAAAACCTTATGAATCAGCCACTATTATTTACTACTTTCTTTGCTTTTGATAGAAATCAAACATTTTTCGAATTAGCGATTCGCAAATGATTGACCATAATACCTATTGCATGGACCTCGTGCGCGAGCGAGATCGGGACCGATACTGGTGTGCCCTGTTATCTATTAAACCCCATCAGAATGATTTATTTACGCTGTATGCCTTAAATACTGAAATTGCCGAAATTGGTTTTTCGGTAACCGAACCGTTGATCGGCCACATGCGCTTGAGATGGTGGCTTGATGCCCTAACGCCGATTTATGATGGGAACCCACCCCAGCATCCGGTTGCTGTCGCCCTTTCTGAGTTGGTATCAAAGAGAAACGTTCCGCGCAGTCTGCTCGAACAATTAATAGAAGGACGCGCGCGCGATTTGGATGATCAGTCCATGGAATCAGTGTCTGATATTAAGACCTACGCAAGCGAAACATCATCGATTTTGATCGAACTATCTTTTGCCGTTATGGGTCAAAAGGGAGATACGCAGCAACAAGCGGCCCATCATTTAGGTATTGCTTGGGCATTGCTTGGCATCCTTCGCCGCATACCCTTTGATATGCAGCGGGGGCGCATTTTTTTACCTAATGACTTAAACGAAAAACATGGGTTTAACCCTCAATCGTTGTTAGATCACGGCTATAAAGGTCAATCCCCCGATGGCCTGCTGGGGGTTGTTTCGGAGCTCATTTCGGAAATACAGACACATTTAGAACAAGCCCGGACAATTTGGGTAGGCAAGGGACTGCCCTTCGTATCTCCTTTATTGATCGAAACATTAACTGATGGTTATATCGCTGAGCTTGTCGCCCAAAAGGGCAATCCGTTTCAACTCAATCAAGAACGCAAGGGCCCACGAGTTCGCGACATGATTCGCCTTAAAATCGCAGTACTTCTTGGCCGTTTTTAAAACAAACCAAACTTAATTCGGCAAAACATCAATAGTTTCGTCTGGCTGCTCGTCGGCAATAGGTTCTGGTTCTGCTTTGAGTTGTGGGGGGAATGGACTTGGCTCAGATAAGCTGGGCTCACTTAATACCGGCTCTTTTAACATATCTTACGGCTTTTCAAACTCTTCTGGGTTGGGTATTGGCGCAGGGGTGCTGCCTTGAAGTTCATCCAGAGAGACTTCTTGAACTTTCCGGGACGGAGCCGCTTTTACCGCAGGGCTAGCGGGTGCGTTTTTCGATACTTCTTCTTCACTCGCAACTTTTTCAGCTTCCGTTTGCGTAATGTCAACAATCCGCTTCAACCGCATCAGTTCGTGCGATGATACTTGAGGAAAAATCGATGGTGATGTGGTAGAATACAGCATCACAGCGCCCCGGTTTGTATCAGGGAACCCGCCGCGTGTATCATCATATTTGCGGATCTCAAGAACCGTAATGGCATTGGTTTTGCTATCCAAACTCCGCCATGAAATCGTTGGGTTATCTTGGCGCGGTTTAGCTAAAGGTGCGATAATTCGTTTCAAAATTTCGGTGGGCTCGCCAAAGCGCTTTTGGTAATGAGCAGCAATTTTGTCAAAGTCAGTGGACGTAAACAAAGCATGTAAACGCGAAGCTTGTGCTTGATCATAACGGACAATTGCCATCGGACCCGTATACAAGATAGTCGCAATCATAAACGATGACTTTATGTCGTCCGCCCAATCAACAGGATCGATGCAGAATAACGTCGTACCCCGGTTCTTTTTGACACAAAAATTTTCCGGGTCCGTGCCATCTTTACCCGGCGGGTACATATTTTCTAAATGTACCGATTGCCCCATAGATAACGTTACGTCGGTTAAGGTTGTGCGGGTTAAGGCTTTTTGACTGCGGACAGTTTGAGGGGCCGGGTCCGGTTTTATCAGCTTGGTAATCGGCCAATAGGTTTTGGCGTCCGTCCCAGTGCGCGATGCATCCTCAAACCCGCCACCCGATGCATCATGGGCCGTCGAAAGTTTTTCATCTTGCTCCAACAACAACGATTCACGTTCAAGAGGTACTAGGTCTTTTGGTTGAACCAGCTTCGTAAGCCGTCTGAAAAAAGTTTTTTTCTGAGTTTCAGCTTTCGTTATTTGAGGCTCACGTAGCGGATCGCCGTAGGCCTTTTTAGCCATGACGTATCGCTTGCCGCCTGACCGCCCAAGGGCAGGGGCCTGAACTTCATCAACCGGGCCTTTACCTTCGCCCACGTTCAACTCGACCGTTTTGATCCAAGGGTCAACGGTTTGTTTTTCAAACACTTTTTGCATTAATTCACCGCCGCCGGGGAACGGTTTATCCGTTTTAATTTCGGCTTTCCAGCCTTCTAATTGCGCCACTTTTTCTTCTTCGTTAAACAGACCCGCCAACTGATCTAAAAATAGTGGCTCTATAGTGCCTGGTTGCTGAGATGGCTTTGTTTCATCTTCCGTACCAAAAGCTTTTAAGTTCTTAATTTCAGGAGCCAGCCCTTCTTTTGGCACAGCGCGGGCACTGGGCGATGATCGGTATTCTGGAGCGACGTGCACTACTGTACGAACAGGTTTGGATACTTCGGGCTGCGTTTTTATAGCGTCAAAAAAATCAACCATCCGGTCCAAAACCGATGGGTCTTCTGTTTCCATTGTTGGCTGTTTTTCTGAATTTTGCCCATCTATAAATGCTAGCTGTTTGCCGCTAGGTATGCCGTATTCATTTTCTTGATCCTCCTCAAGCTGCTTTATCCCTTTTAAACGGTCAACAAAGCGGTCCACAGGCGTTTGACGGTGCTTTATCCATTCCTCAGGGCGCGGCGGCGCGCGCTCCACAGTTGGGTTGACGATCTGGGGATTGGTATCGGTTGGCGAAGGTGAGGTTAAAACTGTCGTGTGAGGGACTTTTTGGCGTTGTTCCGTCAATCCCAACATTTCATCAACCGTTGGACTTCGTCCACGCCGTAAAACCGCATCCGTATCGACCTGAACATTGCGGGAAACCGCATCGCCCAGACGTTTTAAGCGCATCTGTAATGTCGTTGATACTGGAACTATTTTGCGATCTTGTTCAGTCAAATCCCGGCTTGGGAAGGTTTCAGGGCCCGGTTTATCATCTAAATATGCGGTCTTTTTATCGCTCGTTTTTTTATCGCCAACACGAACCAATCGATCCAAAATGCGATCCGGAGCATTTTTTATAGGCGCTTTCCGCGTCGGTGTAGCGTCAATAATCGGCAAACCAAAGGCATCTTCTTTTGGCGCATCCCCTAACAAATCTTGAATTCGCCTCAAGGTCCGTTCCGGCGCAGATTTTTTAGTAGTCTTAGTCGGTTTTTTGGGTTTACTAGTTTTTGCGGCCTTCTTTTCAGATGTATTGGAAACCGGCTTAGCAACGTCTGCTTTCGGGGTCTCATCATCTGGAGACACTAAATCACCAAGGGAGCTGAAAAAATCACCAACCGCAGCAACCGGATTAGGTAAACCGCTTGTCTCGTCGACGATAGGCTTCTTCGGAGCCTCCACAGCAGATTTTGCAAACAAACCCGACACTTTCAAGGGCTTGATGTGCGTTGCATCCGGCTTTTCAACACCCGGTGACTTGCCAAAATCCTCAACCGCTGCCATGGGTTCCACAAACCGACTCGGCTTTCTAGGTGGAATTCTGTCTTTGAAAGCCTCACCCCTAATTGCAGACTTTGATTTAGCCTTTTTAGCAACCACTGGCGCCAACACTTCTGATACCCTCGTCACCGTATCGGGGCGCAACGGGGCCAGCGGTTTGGTTTTTGGTAGGGGTAAG
>JAPKAX010000025.1 GCA_028825025.1 Rhodospirillales bacterium
CATCATATGTCCGTAAACGTCGAGTGTTATTGATACTGTCGCATGACCAGCACGGCGGCTGACGGTCGTAATGGGGTATCCGTGGTCTAGCAATTGACTGATATGCGTGTGCCGAAGTCCATGGAACGTAATGTTAACACCCAGCTTCCGCACCAACTTCAGAAAACGGCTAGTTATCATCCGCGGGGCCCGCATCCGGCAGTCTATTGTTGTGAAGACGAAAGCATCATCGTCCTTGCCTAAACCGAACTGGAACCGCTTCTCTGTCTCCTTTGCCTTGTGGCGTATAAGGTATTCAACAGCTAACGGTGGCAATGAAATTCTTCGGCGACCGTTAGAAGTTTTCACATCCTTAATTCGGGTGCTGCCTTTCTATGAAAATTTCTCCGCAATAAAATACACTCCTACTTGAACGCCTGTAAGGACTGTTGCTATTGCTACAAATATCAGGAAAGCCGTGAAATACGACCATGGGCTAGGTGAGCTTTCTTGTCCAAACGCAACCTTTCGTGAATACTTAAGAACGTCCTTGTTGGACCCAAGAAACCAAATCGTACAGACAATAGCCCAGATAGGGACAGCTAATATATTGGCTGCGGTATACCCAAAATACGCTGCACCAAATAGACTACCAACTAATATAAACATTCTATTCTGATACCCTGTTATTTATAATTTAAACTGTGACCAATATCTTCGAAATAAAATTGATTGGCAGCAGCAGCCAACCAGACCACAAAACAGACAATTGCTATGGTTTTACACGGTATAGGAGATAATTCGCGTCGAATTACTCCCTTTGCTTTGATTTTAAGCCTCTGATGCCGACACTCTGACAAAAGTTTGCATAATTTCAACGGGCGGCCTTTTGGAAAAAAATTGTATTCCTCAGCTTTAAGTTTGCCAACCAAATGGTCAAAGCAGGGTTGAAGCTCGTGACTTGGTGCAATCCCTACAGCATAGTATGCTTTGGCCGCGACTCGAATACGTTTGATTTCCTCTGGTCCGATTCCTGCACCATTTAACCCAAGCCAATTATCGAATATTTTCCAAGTTTTCTTTGCTCGATTGGAGGCATTAGGGTTCATTGCCATTAGACGTGACATCTTGACATTCGTCACTCCCACACTTCCGATTGGATCGTTAGCATCAAAATTGTCTGCGTTATCAAAATATTGTATGGCCATATAGGCTAAATTACTAATTTTGGTCGTATTTTGCTTGTTTAATTGGCCAGATTTATCTTTTGGGGTATTACTCATTTTTCGATTCTCTACAATCGATGCCTTTATAGGACGTATTCGCCCTCTGTTACCTGCAGGTTATGTTTACATCACCGATAGGCGCGATCATACTTTTTTTGAGAAGCCGGAGTTCCAAGGTCTTTTCGGCGACAACTTCCTTCAGCTCACTTGCTTCCCGGCATAAGTTCTTAACCTCACCTGTTGATGCCGACCGAGCTGTATCACCAGCCAGACGCTTTTAACCAGCTTCTAGGAATTCCTTCGACCATTTGTAATAAATGCTCTGCGCGATACCTTCGTGGCGACATAGCTCGGAAATGGTCTCCTCTCCACGTAAACCATCCAGCACAATGCGTACCTTTTCTTCTGCTGAATACTGCTTGCGGATAGCTCTGCGGATATCCTTGATTACCTTGGCTGCGCCCGTTTGTCGTGTCTGCGATTTCTGTCTCATCCTCGTTCCCTTCGGTCACTTCGATGAACCAGAAATCCTCTCTTCTGCAATCCCGTTAATTTGTTCCATAGGTCCTGACGTTAGACAGTGGAATTGATAACCAATTGACACCATAGTGTCGTTGTTTTGAGACACCTAATTGTGTGAAGGGGGCGCTTATCCTGCGGTAATGTAAATTATTATTAAAAAAATGATTTTAACTTGGAAAGGGAGTGGAAACTTCTCCTTTCGTAAAATCTCTCCGTGACAGATAGTGGGAAAATCCGTTAACTTTCTAGAAACCATATTTTGGATAGGAAGCATAAACTATGGATGCTATAGAAAACTACAGTGTTTCAGAATTAAATGACGCTTATACCTCGGGTGAAACAAGCCCCACCGATGTAGTTCAACGCGCATTAGCCCGTATTGAAAAACATGAGCTAAAGCTTGGCGCGTTCGAAGTAGTGTTATCCGATCAAGCCCTAGATGCAGCAGAAGCAGCCACGCGGTTTATCCAAAGCGGTCACCGCATTGGCCCTTTTCATGGAGTTCCTTTTGTCTTGAAGGATCTTGTACATGTAGAGGGTACTATTACCACCGGAGGGGCAAATCCTCATGCAAACCGGGTTTCAACAGAAACCGCCCCTATTGCCCACCGTCTGATTGCAGGTGGTGGCATTCTTCTCGGTAAAACCAAAACCGTAGAAGTCGCCTATGGCCCCTGGGGGACTAACACCCAACGTGGCACACCATGGAATCCATGGGACACGGTTAACCACCGAGCTCCAGGCGGCTCGTCGTCTGGCACTGCCGCTGCCGTAGCCGCCCGCATCACCCCTTGTGGTGTGGGGACAGATACAGGGGGTTCAGTGCGTATTCCTTCCAGCTTTTGTGGGTTGGTAGGGCTTAAGGTAACAGAAGGTCAGTTGCCGTTAAAAGGTATTCAACCCTTGTCCCATACATTGGATACTCCAGGCCCCATGTGCCGGACCGCTGTTGACGCGGCGATCATGTATCAAACCATGGCTGGACGTGAACCGTACAAAATTGACGCAGATTATAGCAATTGCAGCGGTGTATTCCAAGAGATGGCGCGAAGTGTTGAAGGCTTAGTCGTTGGCGTGATCACTGAGAAGGAACGCGTGATCGTCGATTCTAATATTTTGGAGCTCTACGATGATTCCATAGCCCGTCTTAGAAAGCTGGGTGCATTAATCAAACCTCTAACTTTTCCTCACAGTCTAGATGATATGCGGTTTGGCGTCGCCACCATTATTGGCGTAGAAGGTTACTATCATCACCGAGACTTATACGAAAATCCCAATAACGCAATGGATGAAGACGTCAAAGCTAGGATCATGGCTGGAAAGACCGAAAGTGTAACCAGCTATGTTCACGCCTTGCGCTCACGCCTCACCGACCGTGCCGCTTTTGTCGATGCAATGGATGGCATGGCCGCGTTGATAACCCCGACCGTACCCATTCAAGCCCCCATCATCAGTCAAATTGATCAACTACGGGCCCCATCGCAGTTCACCCGCATGGTAAGCCATTTGGGTTTTTGTGCGCTATCTACCCCCATGGGTATGACTGAGGCTGGTTTGCCTGGTGGTCTGCAGATCATCGGGCGTAGCAACGAAGAAACCATGGTTTTACGCATTGGCGCTGCATTCGCCAACGACCTTGGCAACATTGGATGCCCTGCCGACTGGGATTGATCACGATAGAAAACTTCACAATTTTACCTAAAGAAAAACGATTTAGGCTCACTTGTTCTGTAACGTGGATTTCAGAAATATGTGCAAAAAAAATTATTGCCATGTGATGATTTAGTATCGGAAAATACAACTAGAGCTAAAAAGACATAACTTAATTACAATAAAATTTGGTAACTAGAAACTTATATAAATTCATCTTGGCCCATGATGTAAAGGATTGATAAGTGCAAATAGATAGAACATCACGTAATGCTATTGAAACCTGCTTAGATACTATAACAGCTCACGACGATAAAATTAACTCCATGATAACTGTAACGGCGGATGAAGCTCTCCGGCAAGCTGATCTTGCAGATAAAGCAGCTGCTGAAGGTCGTTGGTTGGGGCTACTGCATGGGTTGCCAATGGCCATTAAAGACAATATTGAGACCGCAGGTGTTAGAACTACTTCAGGGTCTATATTGTTTACAGATCATGTCCCAAATCGAAATGCATCAGTGGTTGATCGGTTGCTGAATGCGGGTGCGATAATAGTAGGTAAATCTACAATGCACGAACTTGCTTTTGGCATTAGATCAGATAATACAGTCTCTCCTACTTGTCGTAATCCATGGAACTTAAATCGCATACCAGGAGGATCTAGTGGCGGTTCTGCAGCAGCCGTTGCAGCTGGTATGTGTGCTGGATCTCTAGGGTCTGATACTGGTGGATCTATTCGTTTGCCTGCATCAATAAATGGTATAAGTGGTCTGCGGCCAACTCATGGGCGTGTTCCCAATCATGCTAGTACTCCAGTTAGTCCTAGTTTTGATACAATTGGTCCGATGGCACGGTCTGTAGCTGACGTAGCAAGAATTTTTGCAGTAATTGCTGGTCACGACATTAGAGATCCGTTCAGCAGTGACCACCCACTATTAAATTTTTTACCAAATCTAAATGATGGTGTGAAGGGGATACGGATTGGTATACCACGTAATTTTTATTTAAAAAATTTGCATCCTGAAATCGAAAAAGCGTATCATAATGCGTCAAAGTCTCTTGAAAGATTGGGAGCAAAGTTAGTTGATATAGATGTACCTGGAGCAGCAGAATCTCAGCACTGGGCTACAGTGCTTATTTTCTCAGACGCATGTGCATATTATAATGAAAGTTTGAAGCAGCAAGCAGATAAGTTCTCAAAAGGCGTTTATGATCGGATAACAACGGGATACTCCTATTCTAACCTAGACTATGCTAATGCAATGCGGGCAAGGGAAATATGGAAACTCGAGCTAGTTAAAATATTTAACTCAGTGGACATTATTTTATCACCTACATTACCAACGTTGGTTCCACCTGTTGAAGAAGATAAATCGTTACTTGAGGCAACCAAAGATGCTACGCGCAACACATATGCAGGTGCTCTTGGTCAAATACCAGGACTTTCAATTCCTTGTGGCTTTACTTCTGATGGTCTTCCAATTGGTCTGCAACTAGAAGCCGCCTGGTGGGAAGATCCGTTATTGTTGAGAGTTGGGCATTCATTTCAAGGACAAACTGACTGGCATCTACAGAAACCAAAGATGTGATAAGATTTATGTTATCAATAGTGTAGGAAGTTATTTTTCTCCAATTGCCGAGGATTGTTCTGGATAACTGTAAATTGAAAGACTTTTGTTGTTATTTATTAGGTAAATATATCCTTTGGCAATTTCACACAAAGCAAATTGTGAGCTGAATATTAGTGTTATTATTGGCCTTCACGCCAAGCAGTCACCATGCAAGCAGGAGTTATTAGAATCATGCCAGGCAACGCCTGCGAGCTTGGCCAATTATCGAATAGCACCCGCGCCTAGATTGCAGCAAACAGCAAATTGGAAAAATTAAGCGTCTGTTCCGTTAAACTGACCAGCGACGATGGTTTCTATGGTGCTATCGATCTAAGCCCTACGTCGGCCGAAGCCTTAGCATTACAGATACTGACAAGAAGTGGAGCTGTGGTGCCGAACTCAATGGCTATTAGCTAACGACATTAGAAAAGGATATTAAATTGACCAATCTTGACGACAAATATTTAGATTATCAAAACGGTATGGTCAAAACGCCACCAGCGCCTCCATATAGATGATGCCTCTGAGCTATACAAAGCCGCTCGAAAAGATGCTAACTCGCCATCGAGTAATGCTTGGAAGCTGGATAGATCCTCTAGAGTATGTGCTTGAGTGAATTATAGAATATTAAATATAAATTCAACTGGGCTTCCCCCCCGGCCATACCGGGTCTTGCGCCAAGCTTGGCCAGGCTATGGGGGCCTCAGTCTTTGATCGGTTTTCCGCAATACTTCGTTCTGGGTCCCAATGGCCTGCTACATATCGATACCCTGTCACAGCGGCAGCTTCTTCTGAACATAACCATAATATAGGGTAGGTCATCATTATGGGTTTAACTAACTCTTCCCTGTTCCACCCTGTCTCTTCTGGGACCATAGTGGTATCTGCTGGGCCTCCAGGGACAACAACATTCACTGTAATGCCGTCTGGCAGAAATTCGGCTGCATGGCCTGCACTCATTGCCTCGAACCCTGATTTAGATGGACCGTAGGGATGAAATTTATCTCTTAGCATAGTAAAAAAACTAGTAGTTATATTGATTATTCTAGCATTTTTTGACCGCCGCAGAAAATCAATGCTACATTTAGTCATATTCCATGGACCAGTAAGGTTTACACCTATAACCTTATCCCATATTTCGGGAGTGATCTCATCGATACTAACTAAGTTTATAAGATGGTCTGGCCTAACATGACCCATGCCTACCGCAGCATTATTTATTAGAATATCTATACCGGAAAAACGAGTGGCTCCCTCTTCTATAGCTGTTTTGCATTGTGAATAATCTGATATGTCGATTGCTTTGGTGACAAGCATCTCTGCTTGAAAGCGCGTATTTTCTGATTTGAGCATCTCGAGAGCATCTGTGCTCACATCAATTGCTATAACTTTTGCACCTACTTCAAGAAGACTAGAGCATATTACCCGCCCAAATCCACCAGCCGCTCCGGTAACGACGACCACTTTTCCATTAAGGGACATTATATTTTATACTCCAATAGGATTACCCACAAAGTTGATTTTTACACTCAAAGCAGCGAGAATAAAGTCATTAAGAATACTTATACCGGTGCAACCCGGCCTAGAAAGTTGATGACTGCATCAGCAAATACATCGTTACGATCTCCAGCGACCATATGCGCAGCAGATTTTACGTTGACGTATTCTGCCTGTGGGCACTGTTTAAGAAATTCCTGAGCCCCAGCTTCAGTTAAGACATTCGATAAGGCGCCGCGTACCAGTAGGGCCGGCACATTGATATGAAAAGCGCTGTCACGTAGCCTGGCACGATAAGTATCCATTGAGCCCCTTCCACGTCGCCACTCTGGATCCCAGTGCCAACGGAACCGACCGTCTTTACCGATGCGCACATTTTTTGCCAGCCCGTCGAGGTTTCGCTTGCGGGGCCGATGTGGTTGATAGTTGGCAATTGCCTCGGCAACCTGATCTAGGCTATCGAAACCGTTGGGGCACTGATCCATAAAATCCTGTATCTGCTGCTGTCCCTCTTGCTCAATGCTAGGGGCCATATCAACTAATACCAGAGCTTTAGCCGGTATTTTCTTTTCTCCAATGGCAATAAGACTAGTGCCTCCTCCCATGGAGGCACCGACGAGGATCGGCGTTTTCCCATCCATTGCTTTTATTACACTGCTTAAGTCTTCCACCATAAAGTCGGCGCCATAATGACCAGGCTCTGCCCAACCAGAGTCGCCATGACCTCGTGCATCAAAGGCGATTGCATGATAACCCGCGTTGCCGAGGGTTTCCCCAGTATTTTTCCAAGCATGGCGGGTTTGGCCACCTCCGTGTTGCAGAATTACTAACGGACCTGACGGATTCCCCCAATGGTCGCCAGCTATCTCGATGCCATCTGACGCTATCCAAATTTTCATTGGAGTAGGCGTACCAGGAAGTTTCATGCCTGCATTTCTCAACTTTTATTCCCTTTCTAGACATCAGTTAGACTATCGTTGCAGCAAAATTAGAGCTACAATCATTTATTCAGATAACGTATTAAATACTCGAGAGTTAGACACTCATCACCGTTTTCTTCCCCTCATGGACACCGACCACTTTCTGGACCGATGCACAATAGGGGCAGAAGACTTGTCCAAGCATTAAAGTTTCCACGGCCTAAAGAAGATTGCTTTTCCTGTGTTCATTGTTCCGTTCTCCCTGTTGGTTGATTTGAATTAAGCCTACAATGGAAATGCTGGCGTGGGTAGAGTAGGGGGGTGCGTATAACATCTACCCGAGTCCAATAGATACCCCGTAGTCCGCCTTCATCGGGCGGCGCATTGCTAGCATCAGTCGTGCGTCATCGGAACGACCCAATTTCATCAATGCGGCCAGCATAGTGAACTCTATCAAATCACGCTGCGCCCGGCTGCCGCCAACCCTCTCGTGCTGAGACATTACCGGCGTTAAATGCGCGATCACGGCTTGCCAGTTCTGAGCAACGAATGCCTGAAACGCTTCTGCGAGTTTTGCGACCACGTCCGCTGCTGGGCCTTTGGCATCTGAAATTAACCGTCCCAACGCATCAGTCTCGCCCACCATGGCATGGGCCAAAGCCGCATGAATATCGGCAAATGTAAAGCCCGGGTTTGGGAAAAACTTGAGCGCATATTCACTAACTTCATGCCAGCGCCCCACATCCACGACTTCTCCACACATTTCAGCACGATGCAAAAATGAGACGGTATCCGTCATAACATTTAACGCCGGCCCCCAAGCTTTGCTGGGCCGAACGCCATCATCAATATAAGCCCACGCCTGCTCTGCGTTGCCAAACTCTAGATTCCACAGCGCCAGATGCCAGGTAATATGACAATGAAGAACGGCTGTACGATCTAAATCTTTGTACCAGTTCGTTAAATAGATTAATCCAGCTCTGGCATCGTCCCGTTCGTAGTGAATATGCGTACGGATATGGGCCGCATGTGCGTTGCGTGGATTCCCATCAAGTGATTTGGTTATGGTGTTCCAGGCGCGGTCGGTCTGCCCCACCTCAACTTGTGCAAAAGCAAATTGGCAGTTGAACCACCAGTCATCGCCATAAGACGATGCTAGTGTTGTTAAAAATGCCAATTGTTCGGCTTCTCGGCCTGCCAGACCACTAAAGCCGATCAAGCCGAAGACACTGGTCAACGGTTGGACGATCATTGAATCACGAGGAAATTCCATCACATGCGCACGTGCTGAAGCGACCGCATCGGCACCACGACCGCCAATCAAATGCCCCAACATTGCAATGTGGCTTAGCTCACGCGTGCTTGCGCCGTCGCTGAGGCTTTCCGCTTTCGCAATAGATTCTGTCGCTTCAAAGCCGCGACCAGAAATTTGACAGGCGCGTGCCAATGCAGCATAGGCCAGAGCGAAACTTTCATCGGCATCAATGGCTGCTTGAAATGCCAGTTCAGCGCCAGCATTGGCAGAAAGGAGGGCGTCAACACCTTCTATATAGGCATCGCGGGCTTTTTCAGATGTTGTTGATATTGGATTATCGTATCGGTCATGCATCATGGTTCAGTTCTCACTATTGGTTGCTTTGGATTAACCTTACAACGGAAATACAGGCTTGGGTAGTAGGGGAGTTGCCGTAATCATGGTTTATGTCTTATGATCGTTTTTCATTTATAGTACGGCACACCGCCTATTGTTTCTTAAGTCTATTAAAAGCTTGCTTACACTGGCGCAAGCCTATGACTTTTTGGAAAACCCTTATGCATAAAATATAGAATATCTAATAAACGTAATACATGAAAAGTCCGCTTAATTTAAAATAGGAGAAATAGGATGTCGATTATTGGGTTTATAGGTTTAGGAAATATGGGGAGCCCAATGGTGCGTAACCTTATTAAAGCGGGCCATTCTTTGAAAGTTTTTGATTTGTCTGAAGAAGCAATAAATTTTTCTGTACAATCAGGAGCTTTAGCTGCGAAGTCGGTGAGAGAAGCTGCCAGTGGTGTTGATTTTGTCATAACAATGCTTCCTGTAGGGGCTAACGTTAAAGAAGTTTATATGAATGATGGGGTAATTTCTGCCGCAGATTCAGGCACCGTTATGATTGACACGTCCACCATTGATATTGAAACAGCTCAAGCTACGTATATGGCAGCAAAAGTTGCTGGGTTTGATATGATTGATGCACCTGTTTCTGGAGGCGTAACAGGTGCTGATGCAGCAACACTTACTTTTATGTGTGGAGGCGATAAAAAAAGCTTTGATAAAGCTAAACCAATTTTGGCGAGCATGGGTAAAAATATTGTTCATTGCGGAAATGCAGGATTAGGCCAAGTAACTAAAATTTGTAACAATATGTTAGCAGGGATAAATGCTCTTGCTGCGGCTGAGGCAATGGTCATGGGGGAACGGCTGGGGGTTTCGCGTGAGACTTTATATAATGTGATATCTACTTCTACCGGAAGATCGTATATTTTTGAAACGTCTAACCCAATGTCTGGAGTTAGTGCTACTTCTCCCGCGAACAATGACTTTAAGCCGGGGTTTATGGCAAAGCTAATGTTAAAAGATTTACGTTTGTCGCAAGCAGCGGCTCAATCAGCAAGTACTTCGACACCGCTCGGCGCTGTTGCAACGGCGGCTTTTCAACAATTGATTGAGAATGGGTTTGGGGATGCGGATACATCAAGCATCATTAAAGTTATAGATCCTAAATAGCTCACAGCCATCTTGTTCTAAAATGGTATGCAATATTAGAACGGCGACGTTTCAATGAAGTACAGTCCGTCAACGTCTTTGACGAGCGTTGCTAAACGCCGGTATTCAGGGGCTCTTAAAAAAGCTAGAGCTGAGGGAGGGGTCATGATGGAACTCGATCCGAGTGCGGAAAGGATCATCGCTCTTTTATGGCTTTCATCCATACAGCTTGTCAACGTTTGGGAGTATGGAAATCGTGGATTTGATGATATTCCGGCCTCTGAATTGGGCGAAGTAATGTTCGAGGTCGCTGCTGAATTCAGCGACGATAAACCGCTCCTTTGTAAGAAAGTGGCAAATTTATATGGCCTTAAATATCTACCAAAAACAGCCACCAGCCGCTTGGTCTGGTTTTACAAAGAATACTTAGAGTTCTGACCCGAGCTTAACGCTTTGCCTAAAGCTTGCCGTCGTTAACTTCGGCACCGGCATACAGAACTTCGTTAATAGCTTTCGCAGCTTTTTCATGAAAGGCAACGGCAATCGGGTCAAAGTCGTAAGCGGGGATGGGGGCTTCTTCGAAGTTGCCATAGGGGTCATTACCCTGCACCCGCATGGCACAATCCCAGTTGCCAACTATCTGCTTGGTGTCAGGTGGCATGAAGTGCATGGAAATTCCGATCCGGCGATCATCTGACATATTGGGGCCGGATGCATGGGCTAGGCGGTAATTATGAATCGACATTTGGCCAACTTCAAGCGGCATAAAGACGGCTTTATTTTCATCTAAATCAGCGCTGATTTCCTGGCCTCGGGTTAGCATATTGTCATCATGGTAACGGTCTTCGTGTGATAACACGTCACCTTTATGAGTGCCCGGCATGATCCGCATGCACCCAGCATTTATGCTGGCTGGTGAAAGTGCGATCCAAGCTGTGATAACCTTTTCACTAGAAAGGCCCCAGTATTTGGTGTCTTGGTGCCATGATACAAATTTTTTAGCGCCCGCTTCTTTAATCCAAACTAAGGTGTTCCACAACAGAATATCAGTGCCAATGAGCTGAGACACCGGTTCCAAAATCCGGGGGTCGCGGGCCAAATCATTGAGCCACTTAAATAACAAAAAAGATTTGTTGCGTTGTGCTGGGTGAAGAGCCCCGCCTTGTGCGGCTTCTATGGCCTCTAATTTTTGTCGAAGCGTGTTTGCTTCCCCAAGGGTTAAAACGGGTACGGGGGATATATAGCCATCCCGGTCAAACTGTTTCGTTTCAGAAGCACTTAACATAATAAAATACACACCCGTATGATTGGAGATATATGAGTTAAGCAGACATCTATCAGCGACGCACTCATTTTAGGCTGTTCGCTTCAGATAAGAAAATGCGCTGGATCTATTCAGCTGCCATCAACATCAGGTGGTTGTGTTCTGGGTACGCAGGGCGGGCGGCAATATCTTTACTGCTACAGCTTTCGCATTCCATATAGACACCAATCTCAGGCACTCTAACTCGCGGGCCCAAACTATTAATCAAATGTTCGGGGTCCATCATTTGATAGTGCCCACACCGGTTACACCAAGCTTCTACACGGGCTGACTGATCCATCAATTCACCTAATTGCGGTGAACTTAATGTTTGTTCTTGGTGGACTAAATAATGATTTTTTAATTTTCCCATAATTAGAACATAACAAGAACATAATAAGAAATCAACTCCTTTTCAACATAAATGAGATTTTTTTCTAATTCACGTAAAAGGTGTGCTGTCTTCAGTTAAATAAGCTTATAATTAACAAAACCGTAATAATCATATAATTAGGGAACATGGACGAACAGCCTGACCGTATGCGTTTAGATTAAAGAAGCTAGCGTTTGCAGAAAGTCGAGATGTGGCCCGGGGCTAATTATTGCGCGATATTTGATCAGGTGGAGCAGGGCTTGAGTTTGTTAATCCAACGGGAATCGTTGATCACCCTTTTACAAAAGAGGATATCGTTGAGATTATGATTGATGGCTTTGAATAATTAAGTGCTAAAACTGTACGAACTGAAACGAAAAACATTTTTGTGGCTTTTCAGATTAGTAACGACCATGAAGAGGTTCTTATTGCTGAAATTATGACTGCTGCAAATGAAATTGTTCTTGAAGAAAAAGCGTAATCTTCGTTCGTTATTCATCGAAATAAGCGAGTTTCCAGATATTAGGGTTTCTAACAAGGCTGCACTTACAAACGTCGCGATGCGCTTCATGGTGGGTACGGATAAGTTTGAGCGCTCAATCAAAGGGCGATGCATTTCGGTTTCATCTAGTGCATTCGTGCCGATCACCTGCATGACCTTTTTGTTGATTTTAGCAGTTTGGTTTTTAAGCAGCTAGATCATCGCTTTCCTAAAGCTTTAATCAACTGTGGCCGCTGAAATTTCTTCGCTGATGCTAATACGCCGAGCGACTGCGCTCAATGCGTCGCCCTGAATACCGCTCGCAATAATTTGCACCATTTCAACTTCTGATAACAAGGGTGAATATTCAAGAATTGGGGCGGACACGATAACTTCAGCGTCTTCAACCAGCTTTTTAATGTGGCTTTGTGGAACGCTATCTAGCGATTTCACTTCTTGTTAAATGATCGCACGAAGTTCGGGCAATTCGTCGTTGGCCAACGTTTCCAGAACCAAAAAAGCCATTTTGGTTAAGCGCGAACTATCATCTTCTGTCAGCGTTGGAATAAGCCTACCAATTTTTAAGTCAGTTCTGAGCGAACTTCAGCAATTGCATTTTGGGCTATAATTTGATCCACCTGTAAGGGCACACCTTCATTTTTTGCGACTTCTTGGCGTATTTCAGGAGCGTCGTCTTCAGCTAAAAAATAAAGAAGCTCCGGTTCAAGCATGCCGTGGGTTGCAAGCTTTTGGCGTTCTGCAAAAAAACCACTGGAAGCAATCTGCTTTGCGTTCTTGTAGGTCGGGTGTTTCTTGTTCGGCTTCTTTTCAAGATTTCCAAGAATCTAAAACAGCATTAAGATACCTGATTAATGTTCACAGAGAAAAACTTCATTATCATTGTGGGTTTGGAGTTTAAAGGACGGCCCCAGAATTGCGAGAAAATTAAGCACGTTCGGCTTTGCTTCCACCCCTGCAGCTAGGTGATGTCATCACTTCGTTGTTGCGTTTTGACCATTCATCTGACGTTAGCGTTTGCATAGAAAGTGCGTGAATGCTGCCTTTCAGTTCATCGGCCAAAAGGCCATTTATTTGTTGATGGCGCCGAACCCTTGGAAGTCCTTCGAAAGTATCCGTTACAATCACCAGCTTGAAATGTGATTCAGAACCCGGTGGTACGTTATGCATATGGCTTTCATTTATGACTTCTAAATACGTAGGTGCGATCGCATCGGTAATCTTTGTTTCGATTGTTTGTTGTATGGTCATAAATAATCTCTCCGCAGGGGCTAATGAAGTCAAAAAAAACATTCTACATATAGGGCGTATTTGTATTAATTCCAATAGGCGAGAACAGGTAAGGGGGTATTGCTGAACGCGGGGTTGGCCTGTGCGTGTTGATGGATTTCGATATTGTTAGGGAATGCTGTCATCCAGTTCATCGAAATCGCGCCGTAAACCAGTGATTTCAGCCTTTAACTATATAACCGCTACTTTAACTCTCTGCAGAACCGGCCTTTATTACTGTTCTTAATTGATCAAGTGCAACCACTCGAGCTTCAATGCCTGTAACCTTTTTATCAATACTTGCTTTTGTTGAACTCAGTTCTTTACGTGCATTGAGTAAAAAAGACGTCATGTCGCCATCGGATCTCCGCATTAATGTGCTGCTGATTCGTATATTATCAAGGGCAACGCCAAGCGCTAAAAAACTAATTTACATTTCCATAAAACTAAAGACTCCCAGTAAATAATGTGTCTAAAATAAAAACTGTTTTTAGAGATCAATTAGAGGCTATCCACAACTGGATAGACCCGACAATTCCCGGCTTCGATCAAGTGACTTCGTTTTTTGTGATGGTGCAAAATGCGACATTTTTTAATTTCGATTCGCAATTGGTACGATAGTATGAGACAAAATTAAATGCGTAACATTCATTTTTCGCTCACTCGAAATGATCTTAATAAGCCAGGAAAGGCAACGTTTGCAGCGCTTTTTGCACTGGTTGTATCAGCGCGGGCTTTGTTGATCACAGTTATCCCTTTGCAAGCCCATGCAATGTTGGGGGACGCGCAAAAAGTTAGCATGCTGTACTTCTGCGTCAGTATCATTGGTTTATGTGGTGCCATGACGGTGCCTGTTCTGGTCGCAAAATTGCGCCGGCGGTGGGTATTTAGTGCGGGGGCGGGGGCGGCTATTGTTGCGTCTATTTTCTTCGCTATGCAGACACTTGAAGGCCTGATTATTGGTATGGTCTTTCAGGTGTTTTCCATAACCGCATTAGAAATCACATTAAACCTTTATATGATGGAATACATTCCCCGAAAGGAAATGGGAAAATTTGAGCCCATGCGCATTTTTACCGCTGCCGGCGTTTGGGCAGTTGGACCATGGTTGGGTATTTTTTTGAAAACATATTTTGACGAAGACGCCCCTTTCATCGGGACCAGCATTGCCGCCACAGCAATTTTGACTGCTTTTTGGTATTTACGTTTTAATGATGACCCCATTGTCAGCAATATGAAGAAAAAGCCAACCAATCCAATTCGATTTGTTGGGCGGTTTTTTTCTCAGCCACGTTTAATACTCGCATGGTTTTTGGCCTTTGGGCGCTCATCTTGGTGGTCTATGTTCTTTATTTATGCACCTATTTTTGTTGTTGAAAGTGGGATGGGGGAAACGTTTTCAGGTCTTATCGTCTCCATTGGTATCTCGTTTGTGTTTTTGGTTCCCGTATGGGGGAAAATCGGAACTCGTTGGGGCATAAGACGATTGTTGACGATCGGGTATATAGGGGCAGGGACCTTGGCCATCAGCATTTCATTTATGTCCGATGCCCCTTGGGTAGCAATCGGCTTGTTAATTTCAGCTGCTTTTGCAGCATCGATGATAGATGGGGCCGGGAATATACCTTTCTTACGATCCGTGCATCCCCACGAACGGCCAGAAATGACAGCTGTGTTTATGACGTACAGAGATTTTGGCCAATTGGCACCACCTGCTGTGTTTTCAATTGTTCTACGTTCATTTGAATTATCTGCAGTTTTCTTTGCCGGTGGAATTGGGATGTTGGCCTTGGCTGGGTTGTCACGATCCATTCCAAAAAGGCTTTAGATGGGCTTAAATTAAGATATCCCATTTAATTGTGGGTATCTCTGGACTTTGAGGGGAAATGAGGCTGGACTTTTCGGTGAAATCGGGGGAAAAGCTGGGTTGTAGGTTCACGTCGACACCTCAAACATCGACATTGTTTTTCTAAAGGGACGTATTCATGACATCGGTATCCGACACAGCACAAAAAAACATGGCAAACGCAATTCGGTTCTTGTCAGCCGATGGCGTTCAGCGTGCAAAATCTGGCCACCCAGGAATGCCCATGGGCATGGCAGAGGCTGCAACAGTCTTATTCACCAAGCATTTGAAATTTGATCCATCGAACCCCACATGGGCAGATCGAGATCGTTTTGTTTTATCTGCTGGGCACGGCTCTATGCTGCTTTATTCGCTGCTTTATTTGACCGGTTATGCGGATATGACGCTGGATGAATTGAAGAACTTCCGCCAAATGGGCTCAAAGACCGCTGGCCACCCTGAGTACGGTCATGCCACCGGCATCGAGACCACAACCGGCCCCTTGGGCCAAGGTTTGGCAACGGCTGTTGGCATGGCATTGGGCGAGCGTTTAATGAATGCACGCTTTGGCGATGCGGCTGTTGATCACCACACATATGTTATTGCTGGTGATGGCTGCTTGATGGAAGGGATTAGCCATGAAGCGATATCCTTAGCTGGTAATCTTAAGTTATCCAAATTAATTGTTCTTTTTGATGATAACGAAATTTGTATCGATGGCCCAACGGGTATGTCGGTCAGCGATGATCAGATTTCTCGCTTTAAGGCATGTGGTTGGGATGCGGAAGGGGTTGATGGTCATGACCCTGAAGCGCTTAGTGCAGCAATCGAGCGTGCCAAAGCATCTAACAAACCTGCAATGATCGCCTGCAAAACGGTTATTGGTAAAGGTGCACCCAGCAAACAAGGCACATCTGCAACCCACGGTGCGCCCTTGGGCGATGATGAATTAGCCGGTGCGCGTGAAGCCATGGGCTGGCCTTGTGGACCGTTTGAAATTCCAGATGACGTGTTGAACGATTGGCGCTCAGCTGGATCACGCGGTAGAGCTGATGTTAGCGCATGGGAAGCGCGCATGGGTACCTTTGATGTGGTTAAACGGGGTGAGTTCGAACGCGCTTTAACGGGCGGTTTGGCTGATGGCTGGTTGGACGCTCTGAACGCTCATAAAAAAACATGTTCCGAAGAAAAGCCTAGCTGGGCAACGCGCCAAGCATCCGGCAATGCGCTAACGGTTTTGACCGAAGCAATACCTGAGTTGATTGGCGGGTCTGCTGATTTGACGGGTTCCGTAAACACCAAAACCCCATCAACGTTGCCTATAAGTGCTGGCGACTTTACCGGGCGTTATATGCATTATGGTGTTCGGGAACACGGCATGGGCGCTGTTATGAACGGTCTTGCATTGCATGGCGGAGCAATCCCTTACGGCGGAACGTTCTTAGTTTTTGCTGATTACATGAAAGGGGCTATTCGTTTGTCGGCTCTTATGGGGCTAAGGGTTATTTATGTTTTGACCCACGACTCTATTGGATTGGGCGAAGATGGCCCGACCCACCAAGCGGTTGAAACGCTTGCAACATTGCGGGCAACGCCAAACTTTAATGTGTATCGCCCATGCGATGCCATTGAAGCATCTGAGTGCTGGGCGTCTGCTTTGCAAACGGAAGACACCCCATCGGGGATGGTTCTTTCACGCCAAGGTATGCCAACGCAACGAACTGAGCATACCGAAGAGAACTTGAGCGCCAAAGGTGGCTACGTGCTGGCTGAAGCGGATGGAGAACGCAAAGCAACGTTGTTTGCAACCGGTTCCGAAGTTCAAGTGGCCATGTCTGCCCGCGATGCACTGCAAGCCGATGGGGTTCCAACGGCTGTTGTATCTATGCCATGTTGGGAGTTGTTTGATCAGCAATCAGAAGCGTACCGACGCGAAGTTCGTGGCCCAGGCACCGTCCGGGTCGCGGTTGAAGCGGCGGTCCGTATGGGTTGGGATAAGTACATTAGCAACCACGGTGGATTTGTTGGAATGAACGGCTTTGGTGCATCAGCGCCAGCGGGCCAATTGTTCGAGCATTTCGGGATTACAGCTGAAAACGTTGTTAAGGAAGTTAAGGCGCGCCTGTAAGGCTGTGACTTATCGCTGAGACTTAATACATTTATTAGAAAAGGATTACACGATGGCTTTGGTATCATTAAGACAACTTTTAGATCATGGCGCAGAAAACGATTATGGAATGCCTGCATTCAATATCAACAACATGGAACAGATGTTGGCGATTATGTCGGCTGCTGAAAAAACAGATAGCCCTGTTATCATGCAAGCAAGCCGGGGTGCTCGTAAATATGCGAACGATATCGTGCTTCGCCATTTGATTATTGCTGCCGCTGAAATGTACCCAGATATCCCTATCTGTATGCACCAAGACCACGGCAACAATGCCGCTACGTGTATGTCGGCAGTTGCAAGTGGCTTTTCATCCGTAATGATGGACGGTTCTTTGGAAGAAAACGGAAAAACACCCGCATCGTATGACTATAACGTCAATATTACCGCTGAAGTGACCCGTATGTCGCATTTGGTTGGTGTTTCTGTTGAAGGTGAATTGGGCTGCTTAGGCTCCTTGGAGACTGGTGAAGGTGACAAGGAAGATGGTCATGGGTTTGAAGGCAAGCTTGATAAAGACATGCTTTTAACAGACCCCGATGAAGCCGCAGACTTTGTTAAAAGAACTAAAGTAGACGCCCTTGCTATTGCTATGGGAACATCCCACGGCGCTTATAAGTTTACGCGCAAGCCTACGGGTGATATTTTGGCCATGGATGTGGTTAAAGCCATTCATGCACGCTTACCAAACACCCACTTGGTCATGCATGGTTCGTCTTCTGTACCCCAAGATTTGCAAGATATAATCAACGCCAACGGTGGCGAAATGCCGCAAACCTATGGTGTGCCGGTTGAAGAAATTGAAATTGGCATCAAAAACGGTGTTCGCAAAGTTAATATCGATACCGATAACCGGATGGCGATCACCGGTCAAATTCGTAAAGTCTTGAACGAAAACCGGACTGAGTTTGACCCACGCGCTTATCTAAAGCCTGCAATGGCTGCTATGGAAGCCGTTTGTGTTGACCGGTTCGAGCGTTTTAATTGCGCGGGTCAAGCTTCTAAAATCAAAGCAATTCCGTTGCATGATATGGCTGCAAGTTATGCCGATGGTTCTTTAGATCCGTTGGTTAAATAAGACTAAAAGTTTAAGGGGCGTGACGATGCGTGAGATTAAAATAGCACCCAGTATTTTGGCATCTGACTTTGCCAAGCTTGGCGAAGAAGTGCGCGCTATTGATCAAGCGGGCGCTGATTACATCCATATTGATGTGATGGATGGTCATTTTGTCCCAAACCTATCGTTTGGCCCACCGATCATAAAATGCATCCGCCAACATACAGATAAAGTGTTTGATGTGCATTTGATGATCGAACCCGCACAGCCTTATTTGGAAGACTACGCAGCAGCAGGGGCCGATCTTATTACCGTCCATGCGGAAGCTGATAAACACCTAGACCGCAGCTTACAAGTGATCCGTGGCTTAGGTAAAAAGGCGGGTGTATCGCTTAATCCATCAACGCCTGAAAACGTTATTGAATACGTCCTTGACAATGTTGATTTAATTTTGGTGATGAGCGTTAACCCAGGCTTTGGTGGGCAAAGCTTTATCCCATCGGCGCTTGATAAAATCCGTAATATTCGTGCAATGATTGGTGATCGTGATATCGAATTACAAGTCGATGGCGGTGTAAATATGGCGTCAGCAAAAGACGTTATTGAAGCGGGGGCGTCTGTGTTGGTTGCAGGAAGTGCGGTTTTCAATAAACCCGATTATGCACAAGCCATTAATGAACTTCGGTGCGCCGCGAATTAAGGTCAGGACCCTCGGGCCTAACTAATCATATCGACTTGTTCATCGGTTAAGCTACCCGGAACAATTGTTACCGGGACGCGCAATTGGCCAGCCATTTTTTCGACCAAATAAGTAACCAGAGGCCCCGGGCCATCTGTTCCAGATGCTGCACCCAAAATAAGCAACGATACATCTGTTCGTTCATCAATTAATTTTACCACTTCTTCGCGGACTTTGCCTTCGCGAATATAGCATTTGGGTGAGTAGCCGGTCCGCTTTTCAACAACAGAAGCAACGACTTGCAAAAACTCTTCTGCTTCTTCCATTGCTTCTTCGCGCATCCGTTCACCAATAGCCATCCAATGCTGAAACTCAGCCGGTTTCATGACGTACAAAAGAGCCACCAATCCATTGGTGTTGGTTGCACGGCTGCAGGCAAACCGGAGGGCCGCGCCCATTTCTTCGCTTTCATCAACAACACACAAAAAGGTACGGCCGGTTGGTTCATCTGTGTCCGTATTCGTCGTGGATGTAATATCGCTCACAAAATCACCCTCTCTACGCTTTGCGGAATGCTACGTTGGCCATCCATCCTGCCAAACCTGCGACTATAATAGCAAGCAATCCGTATGCTAAAGAATGACGATGGGCAAAATTATAAATAGCGGCTTCGATACCAAATTTACGAACATTGAGTAAAGTCGTCTCAAATGCAGCCATTTTGCCTTTTCTGATCAAATAAGTATCGATGCCGAATGTGCCTACAGACAGGTTCGCTGGGAAATGGAGTTTGGTTCTAAAGAGGCGATTGCCCAAGAATACCAGAGGGGCGGGGTCCCATTTATATAGGTTTTGTTTTTCTTTGTTGCGAATCAGGGCGTGCCTGAAGTGTTCCCAGTTTTCCACATGGACATAATCTTTGCGCGGTTTGATGTGGATGTTTTCAGCACCAATTTGATGTGTAAATGCAACGCCACCCGGCATAAATTCATCCAATGGCCGGTTGCTGGCTGTCATGTAGAGAGACGGAACGTTCTCTAAGACCATTTCATCCCGGTTGACCCAAACGCCCATAACCTGAACTTTTTTGCGTACAACTTCTTCGCGGATCGGCCCACGAACAACAATAACAACATCGCCGTCGCCCGGAACAACACCAAAAATTAATAAATCTGTACCTGAAAACCCGGCTGTAATCTTAACAATTGGGTCGGATAAGTTGACTGTAATGTCGCTGGCTCCAGCAGTCAAAGGAGTAAGAGATGCCCAAACCGTTACGAATGCGAAGAGTATGAATGAATGTCTTTTCATTTAATGTCCGGCACTGCCGCCAAGTGAGTACAACTCAGCTGGCATATTAATTAAATCGTAGCCTAATTTAGCACAAACAATTAAAACGATCAGAGCCAAAAGCCCGCGTAAGTGTTCACCTTGTAAGCGAGAACTAAATTTAGCCCCAAACTGAGCCCCAATAACGCCTCCAACCATCAATAACATAGCTAACACTACGTCAACTGTTTGGTTGTTCACGGCTTGCAATATAGTGACGTTAGCGGTCACAAAAATTATTTGTAATAGGGACGTTCCAACCACAACAGACGTTGGCATGCCCAAAAGATAGATCATCGCTGGAACCATAACAAAGCCGCCACCAACGCCCATGATTGCAGCCAAAATACCTACGAAAAACCCAACAGCGATTGGTAAAAGTGCACTAATGTAAAGGCGTGATTTTCGGAATCGCATTTTGAACGGAAGTCCATGCATCCAATTGTGATGATGGGCTTTGGTTCTTACCGCTCTTTTTTTCTTGCTCATGGAACGCAAGCTTTCAATCAGCATCAACCCCCCAATGATACTTAAAAAAACAACGTAGCTTAATTTAATAACCAGATCAATTTGACCTAAGCTTTTAAGATACGTGAAAAGCCAAACACCGAAGGTTGAGCCCAAAACACCACCAACCAACAGCACAACACCCATCTTTACATCAACGTTATCGCGCCTGAAATGTGCTAAAACGCCAGATACGGACGAGGCTACAATTTGGTTCGCTTCCGTTGCAACAGCAACAGGAGATGGAATACCAATAAAAAACAGAAGAGGCGTCATTAAAAAACCGCCACCAACTCCGAATAATCCAGATAAAACACCAACGCCACCACCCAATCCCAATATCAAAAAGATATTGACCGACATTTCGGCAATGGGGAGATAAATCTGCATTTG
>JAPKAX010000242.1 GCA_028825025.1 Rhodospirillales bacterium
CGGTCATAGCTATAAATCACATAGCGAATTTCTTTATCTAAACGTTTTTTATTTTGGCTTTCAGCAATTTTGCCGCGGCAGTAATAATCGGGTCTGTTGCGATCACGCCATTGGGTGAGACCAAAAACACCGAGGCGTGAAAATTATTTTTAGATCGATATAAATCACCTACAATTTTTATGATAGACCATTTTGGGGCTTTTCTCGCTTGTGCGAAAGCCTGCTTGGATGCACCAATTTCAGCAATGCCTATGAGCGCACATACAAGACTTTGTAGAATATGTTTCATTTGGGCCTCCCTATTTTATTTGGTCACTGTAGGGCGTTTATGGTCTGCATTAAAATGACAGCTGTGTGATCTCTATAAGGGCACATCGTACTTAACACGGTCGCTTAAAGTTCCTATTTTGTCATACAACGCGCGCGCTGTATGGTTACCGTCATCTGTGTGCCAATACACGCGATACCAGTTGTTTTGTTTACCCAGCGCAATTAACTGCTCAATCAATTCACGCGCAACGCCTTTACAACGGGCTTCGGGGGTAACGTATAAGTCTTCCAAATAACACACATCGCCAATTCCCCAGGAACCGGGGTGAGTGACATAAATTGCAAAGCCCAGAGTTTGGCCGCGGTCATCTTCGGCAATGGAGCAATACATGGTGCACGTATCATCAAAAAACCGTCGCCACGTTTCGTTTGTTATGTCTGGCCCCAGTGACTGTTTATAAAAGGCTAAATAATCGCTCCACATCTCATGCCATTTAGATTTGTCATCAGTAATTAGAAGCCGTACCGCTACATTCGGATTGGTCATTTTTTGAAAAGCCTTTCTATAAATACTTAAGAACGAAGTGATGGCGCGGTTTTGTTTTTAACTCAAGCCTTTAAAACCAGTTTTTATTAACTTGTCACATGCTAGGCTATGGATATGGAAGCTGAAGTACATAATTCGTTAACGGGTATTGCTGCTGTTGTTTTGGCTGCACTTGTTTGCGGTATAGCGATGGAGCGGTTTCGCCAACCTGCACTGGTTGGATATATTTTGGCGGGTGTACTGCTGGGGCCATCAGCTTTTGCAGTTGTTGAGGACCGGGCACAAATCGATGTATTAGCAGAATTAGGTGTGCTTCTTCTTCTGTTTATCGTAGGTATGGAATTGTCATTGCGTTCATTTCGGAGGATTTGGCGACTAACCGTCATGGCAACGGCTTTTCAAATTTTTGGCTCTGTTAGCGCGATGCTTTTTTTATCGACATTTTTCGACCTTAAAACGGAACTCGCAATTCTATTGGGTTTCGTCATTGCGGTCTCTTCTACCGCCGTTGCCATTAAGCTGCTTGAGGACGTTGGTGAATTGCGAACCCGTGCGGGCCGCGTTGCGGTTGGTGTGTTGATTGCGCAAGATTTAGCCGTCGTCCCAATGATGCTAGGCGTCTCAGCAATGGGGGGCGACGGGTTCGATTGGTACGCAATTCCAAAAATCTTGTTTTCGATTGGGTTTTTCGTTGGTTTGATTATGTTTTTATCAACCGGTCGCAAAGTCACATTGCCTTTGATGGGCTTTGCCAGTGATTTCGCGGAACTAAAGCCCCTGATGGCGTTGGCATTTTGTTTCTGTTGGGCAGCGGTGTCGGGTTTGTTGGGTTTGTCGCCGGCCTATGGTGCCTTTATTGCCGGGTTAATTATTGGAAGCTCACGCGAACGTGCCGCCATGATTGAGGTTACAAAACCCATTCAAAGCATTTTGATGATGGTGTTTTTCTTATCAATTGGGCTCCTGATCGATCTTACATATATGTGGGAAAATTTAGCTCTCGTTATAACGTTATTTGTTGTCGTTGCAGTTTTCAAAACAGTCCTGAACGTGGCTGTTTTGGGATTTTTGGGTCAACCATGGCAACAGGCTTTTATCGCAGGATTGTTGATATCTCAAATTGGTGAATTTTCGTTTTTGCTATCGGTTGTTGGGGTTAATGCGGGTGTGATTACACGCGATGAAAGTAGGGTTGTTATTTCTGTGACTGTCATGAGTTTGGCCCTGAGCCCGATTTGGGTATTTACGGCGCGCCGGTTGCGGTTGTTAGCCCAATATGGGGTGACAGAAGCCGGGCAACTGATGCGGTTGGTTTATGGGCCTGAGGCTGAAATGGTTGCTGTTACATTGGATGGTGCACTGAGCGAAGCTCAAAGAACGCGTCGCCGGATTGCTCTGTTTTTACGAAAGCAGCGGATTAGGCGAAAGCGTGCTAAAGAATTACAAGCCGATATGGCAAAACCAGCGGAAGCGCGTGCGAAGGCGCCGCATGCTGAAGATGAACAGATAACAACGAAGATCAAAAAGTATAAGAAATTGAAAGCGCCAAAAAAGAATGCCTGACTATAGTTTCGAACAACAAGCGATAGATAACGGGTATAAGATTATTTGCGGCATTGATGAGGCGGGCCGGGGGCCTTGGGCTGGGCCTGTGACGGCGACGGCCGTTGTCCTTGATCCGGCTTTGTTATCAGCTGAACTGCTCGGTCGATTGGACGATTCTAAAAAACTAAATACGGCGAACCGCGCGGATATTTTTGAAAAAATTATATCAAAAATCGCTTATGGAGTTGGGCAAGCTAGCGTTGAAGAAATTGATGACATTAATATCTTGCAGGCGACCTTTTTGGCGATGCGCCGAGCTGTCGAAGCACTGCCCATTGCTATTGATTATGCTTTGGTTGATGGCAATAAATTGCCTGGCCTTAAGTGCTCAGCAAAAGCGATTGTTAAAGGCGATGGAAGGTCTTTATCAATTGCCGCAGCCAGTATTATTGCCAAAGTATCCCGAGATATCGTTATGGGTGAATTATCGCAACAATTTCCTGGATATGGATGGGAACGAAACGCGGGGTATGGAACTCGGGAGCATCAAGTGGCTTTGAGCACGCTAGGGGTAACATCTGCGCATAGAAAGTCTTATGCCCCAATCCGCAAGATATTGGGTCAAGGTAGGGGGTAGACTCCCACATATGGGTCTAGAAATATATGCTAAGTCATTGATTCAATTAACCTCTTGACGGCGACTCTTCCGTCCACCATTCTGATTTTTATGGGCACAGTAACAATAAAATCAAAAGGCGAGGGCGCTAAATTAACGCCTGATCCTATCACCAAGTACCGCAACAAGATCCTACAGGGGGCCTGCGTTGACGTCTTAAATTCGCTTCCAGCGGAAAGTGTCGACATGATTTTTGCAGATCCACCGTATAATCTGCAATTGGGCGGAGAGCTATTGCGCCCAAATAATACCAAAGTTGATGGCGTTGACCATGAATGGGACCGCTTCGATGGCTTTAAAGAATATGACGAGTTTTCCACAGCTTGGTTGACGGCTGCACGTCGTGTCTTGAAGCCTAATGGAACGCTTTGGGTTATTGGCAGCTATCATAACATTTACCGGGTTGGAACAACCCTCCAAGATATCGGCTATTGGATGCTGAACGATGTTGTTTGGCGCAAAACCAATCCGATGCCTAATTTCCGGGGTCGGCGCTTCACCAATGCGCATGAGACGATGTTGTGGGTGGCGAAAGATAAAGATTCTAAATATCGCTTCAATTACGAATCAATGAAAGCCATGAACGACGATTTACAAATGCGTTCTGATTGGATGCTGCCGCTGTGTACAGGCGGCGAGCGACTTAAGGAAGGAAATGGTAAGAAAGCGCATCCAACGCAAAAACCGGAAGCCTTGTTACACCGGGTCATCATGGCATCTACAGATGTTGGCGACGTGATTTTGGATCCCTTTTTTGGTACAGGAACAACAGGCGCTATGGCAAAAAAACTAGGTCGCAGCTTTATTGGAATCGAACGCGATTCATCTTATGTAAAGCTCGCTCGGGATCGTATTTCCAAAACTCAACAACTGGCTGCTGACGAGTTTTTAAACACGCCGTCAAAACGAACAGAGCCCCGCATCCCCTTCGGCTCGTTAGTCGAAAAAGGGTTGTTGGCACCGGGTCAGAAGTTGACGGATATGCGTCGCCGTCACACAGCCCGCATTCGTGCGGACGGAACGTTGGTTTCTGCTGAGTTTAAAGGCTCAATCCACCAAGTGGGAGCGCAAGTTCAAAAAGCCCCAGCGTGTAATGGATGGCAGTTTTGGTGTGTTGAACAGCGAGGGAAATTGGTTCCGATTGATGTTTATCGCCAGCAAATACGAACTGAAATTCACTAGGGTCATGACCCTTTGATATCTATCTTAATAAAAAGCAGGGCTTTTGCCCTTTTTTTTATTGCGCTTTTTTACGGCTAACATGCAATCGCGCCAAATATAATTGGCTTGGCCGCGTTGTTGCTCTTCTTGATCCCATGTTTGCTCGCGCAAGGCTTCAAGGCCTTGTGGGTCAACCTGACTGACGTCATCTGCTAATTGTTTTTCAATGTCTGCAATGGTTATGACACGGTTATTCTCAATTTCGCTCAGCAGTTCTTTTAAGTCG
>JAPKAX010000026.1 GCA_028825025.1 Rhodospirillales bacterium
AAAAAGCCGCTGCGGCCTACGCTAAAGAAAATAAAATTACGCCACGTACGTGTAGTTAACTAACCAATGGTTAAAAAAATCAATGGCTAACGTGTCGATGATTAAAAATCAACGGCTCGTTAGCCAACGAGTTAGGACAAGACATGACGGCTCAAGCTGACTTAAATCCAGCGGGAGCTGCCGAACAGGCGGCGCCCCTTATTAACGTCAATAATATCGAGGTTATTTATAACCACGTCATCTTGGTGTTGAAGGGGGTATCGCTTGCTGTTCCTGAGGGCGGCATTGTCGCCCTTTTAGGTGCCAACGGTGCCGGCAAAACAACGACACTAAAAGCCATATCGAATTTATTACACGCCGAACGCGGCGAAGTCACCAAAGGCTCAATTGAAGCCATGGGTGAAAGAATTGACGCTTTATCTCCTAACGAGCTGGTCCGCCGTGGCATTATTCAAGTCATGGAAGGGCGCCATTGTTTTGAGCACTTAACCGTTGAAGAAAATTTATTAACAGGAAGCTACACCCGAAAAGATGGGCGCGCTGCCGTCGCAGAATCGCTTGAAAAAGTATATCACTATTTTCCACGCCTTAAGCTCAGGCGGACCAGCCAAGCCGGTTACACATCCGGTGGTGAACAACAAATGGTCGCCATTGGCCGCGCTTTGATGGCCAACCCCAAAATGATCCTGCTGGATGAGCCGTCAATGGGACTGGCCCCGCAATTGGTTGAAGAAATTTTTGAAATCGTTAAAGACTTAAACCAAAAAGAGCGCGTCAGCTTTTTGTTAGCTGAACAAAACACAATGGTCGCCCTTAGGTACGCTGAATTTGGCTATATCCTAGAAAATGGCCGCGTTGTTATGGAAGGTGCTGCAGATTCTTTGAGTGCAAACGAAGACGTAAAAGAATTTTACTTAGGATTGGCATCTGATAAGCGTAAAAGCTTTCGCGATGTTAAACATTATCGCCGCCGGAAACGTTGGTTATAAACACACAGGACAATTTAATGACATCGAGCCCCTATTATGACGCTCTAGAAACCCGCTCTTCCGATCAACGCGATACCGATTTTTTTGCAGCCCTTCAGGCCCAAATCGTCAACGCTAAAAAAAATGCACCTTTTTTTACAAGTGCATTAAGTCATATTTCAGCAGAAGCGATTACGAACCGCACACAGTTGGCAACCCTTCCCGTAACTCGTAAATCCGACTTAATGGAACACCAGAAAAAATCAACCCCGTTGGGTGGCTTAAACACGTGTGAACCCGGTAAGTTAAAGCGAATTTTTCAATCCCCCGGCCCGATATACGATGCCGAAGGCCATGGCGATGATTGGTGGCGAACCGCGCGCGCCCTATATGCCGCTGGGATTCGCAAAGGCGACATCTTACATAATGCCTTCTCGTACCATTTAACTCCTGCTGGCGTGATGATTGAGACGGGTGCAACCGAATTAGGCTGTGCCGTTGTGCCGGCTGGTGTGGGAAATACAGAATTACAAGTCCGTGCCATTGCTGACATTCGCCCGACAGGCTACATCGGTACCCCCTCGTTTTTAAAAATCATTCTCGAAAAAGCGCTTGAGATGGGCGTAGACGTCTCCAGCCTGACCAAGGGCTTGGTTGGCGGTGAAGCTTTTATGCCAGCGTTGCGTCAAGATTTAATAAACTTTGGTGTCACCTGTGGTCAAATCTATGCCAGTGCCGACATTGGCAGCATTGCATATGAATCGAGTGCGCAAGAAGGTTTGATCGTCGACGAAAAATTAATCGTCGAAATCGTTCGCCCCGGCACCGGAGACCCGGTTGAAGACGGTCAAGTTGGCGAAGTTGTTGTCACCACATTTGTTCCCGAATACCCCCTTATCCGTTTTGCCACCGGTGATTTATCAGCCATATTAGCAGGTACAAGCCCATGTGGGCGTACCAATATGCGGCTCAAAGGTTGGATGGGTCGGGCAGATCAAACAACCAAAGTCAAAGGCATGTTTGTTCATCCAAAACAAATAGCAGACGTTATCAAACGCCATCCTGAAATTTTAAAAGCCAGGCTGACTGTCGACCAAAGCGGTGGGGTAGATGTCATGACGTTAGCCTGTGAAATCTACCATCTTCATGACGTTGAAGGAGGCTCCGGCGCACTTACAGACCACATTGCAGCTTCGCTCCAATCGGTTTGCAAAGTCCGTGGCGAAGTTAAGTATGAAGCACCCGGAAGCTTGGCTAATGATGGGAAAGTAATCGATGATTTACGGAAATTTAATACTTAGTGCTAATCGTTTAATATGAACCATTTAATTTGATTAGGCTCGTACTTTTAGAATGTACGGCATTATTCAGGCAGTTTGCCCACAAAACACCCTTAATTTTGCATAAATTCGACACAATTGGCAGCTACATTGCCGTGATAGACCTCCTCGTCTATAACCAGAGCCCCCCCTCTCTGGTCCTAAAATCGACTTAATTGTCGAAAACTCAAACGACCGGCTCGAAAGATCCGGTCGTTTTTTTATACGCCCCATCAGATGAGGTAACTTTGCTACAGCAAAGCCCACTCATCTATTTAAGGTTCAATCAGATAAGGTGTTATCGACTAGCATTTATGTCCTTTTACAGCAGAGTTTCTGGCTTGAGCAGTCTTTTCTGAAAAAATATTTTGATCTGACTTCCAAGCCCTGAAAAAAGCCTCCAAGCGGTTTGAGCTTGAGATTGACGTCCGATCCGTGTGTAGTATTCGTGATCAAATTCGCCTTCAAATAAACTGTTCATGATTAACTCCCTGATATTTAATTATAAACTTGGGTGAACATCAAGTTTTGATATCCATGCCCTTATTCAATAATTTGAATATAGGTCCTTGTATTCATCAGCACAAACGAGTTAATCTTACTTTTCAGTTAAGTTTATTTTAAGTGATATGCCCCCAGATCGTTTGCCGCCCTTAAATAGCCTTCGCGCCTTTAATGCAGCCGCGCGGCATATGAGCTTCCAAAATGCGGCGGCGGAGCTATTCGTAACGCCTGCGGCTTTAAGTTATCAAATTCGCAATTTGGAAGACTATTTGGGTGTAAAACTTTTCAATCGCCTTAACCGGGCCGTTGAATTAACGGAGCATGGGAGCCTAATAGCACCCGGAATTCGCGAAGGGTTCGCCCGCCTAAGCTCCACAATGCAACAGCTTGAACGCCGCAAATCCAATAAAGTCCTAGTGGTTTCCGCAGGCCCTGCCATTACGGCCAAATGGCTCGCCCCCCGGCTCTACCGGTTTGTTCGCAAACACCCCGATATAGATGCGCGGATTTCATCCAGCATAACTAAAGTTGATTTGGAAACTGATGATGTCGATGTGGTGATCCGCTTTGGCCCAGGTAAATACGAAAATTGCCGATCTGAAAAACTTTTCCGTGAATACGTAACCCCCATGTGTAGTCCCAGCCTATTAAATGGTGAGCCACCTATCCACACTCCGTCTGACTTAAAAAATCATACTTTGATTTATGACGACACCCACGTTGGTTTTTTTGAACTGGCCGATTGGAATGTTTGGTTTAATCAAGCAGGTGTCAAAGATGAGGACCGAGGGCACGGCACACTTCGGTTTAACGTAGCTGATCACTCCTTGGACGCAGCGATTTCCGGCGCAGGCGTGGTTCTAGGCCGATATGCCTTCGCCCAAGGTGACATTAAAGCGGGGCGCTTGGTTATGCCATTCAATCTTAAAATAAATGCTGATTTTGCCTTTTTTCTGGTCTATTTAGAAAATCGGTCAGACGATCCAAACATTCGCGCCTTTCGCGATTGGTTGATGGAAGAAATTGGTGGCACAGTAGCAGATGACGCCCCCGGTCCTGCTGTTTAAATAAAACTTACAGCACTTCTTTTTACCGATAGAATGGGCTATATTTTTAGTAAGATTAAACCTCAATACGAAGATCCTTGTGAATGGCGCTTTTTTCCGGCGAAAATATACTTTGTTTCCGTGGCGAACGGACCGTTTTTGCCGACTTATCGTTCCGCATCCAATTGGGCGAAGCTTTAGTTTTGCGTGGCCCAAATGGCAGTGGAAAATCCACTTTATTGCGCCTTATGGCAGGGCTTTTAAAACCCCATGACGGCACAATCACATGGGACGGCGAAAACATTTCCGATGACCCAGAAGGCCATAATGCGCACCTCCATTATGTGGGACACGCGGATGCGGTAAAACCTGTTCTTAGCGTTCACGAAAACATCGTTTTTTGGGCAAACTTACGGGCAAATGCAGGACCTATTGAAGCGGCTCTTGATGCCTTTGGGATTGGTTACTTAACCGATGTTCCGGGGCGGTTTTTATCAGCAGGACAAAAGCGACGGGTCAATTTGGCCCGCATACTGGCATCCCCTGCTGAATTATGGTTGCTGGACGAGCCGACAACTGCTTTGGATGCCGAAGCCATTAGCGATTTAGAGCGTGAAATTGCCACCCACAGAGCATCAGGCGGCATGGTGATCGCATCGACCCACACTGAAATTGGCCTTAAAGATGCTAGAATACTCAATTTAGACGACTTTCGATTAACGGAAGATGCCGCATGAACACTTTCATCTCCATTGTTAGACGCGACTTACAGCTCGCCATGCGCCAAGGCATGGACAGCGTCATGGTGGTTGCATTCTTCATTTTGGCGGTGATGCTATTTCCTTTTGGCGTCGGGCCTGAAGCCAATATCTTGGCCCGGATTGCAGCCGGGGTGATTTGGGTCGCCGCCCTTTTGTCATCTATGTTGTCTTTAGAGCGATTATTTCAAATCGATTATGAAGATGGCAGTTTAGAATTATTGGCGCTACAACCTTGCGCCCTAGAAATTACAGTAATGGCCAAAATCACCGCTCATTGGCTGACCACGGGCTTGCCCTTGTTAATCGCAACCCCGTTGCTGGCCGTCTTTATGAGCTTACCCAGCGATGGGTTTTGGGCTTTGCTTTTTACCCTTGCTATCGGAACGCCAAGCTTAAGCCTAATTGGGGCCATTGGCGCGGCACTTATTTTGGGGTCCCGGCGGGGTGGGGTTTTGTTGTCGTTGTTGGTTTTACCGCTCTATATCCCCGTTTTGATATTTGGCGTTAGCGCCGTTGATGGAGCCATAAGTGGGCTTCCTATCAAAGCCCATTTGCTGATTATGGCAGGATTGTTAGTTGCAGCCCTGCCGTTATGTCCCTGGGCCGGGGCGGGCGCGATAAAGCAAGCATTGGAAACCTAAATTTTGACACAATTGTTGATCACATTTTCTTTAGATCTAACCAAAATCAGAAAAATTTGATAAATAATACATAACGAGACGTGATATTTCTTAATAATGTACCTATATAAGTTTGGTAAAATGATATTTCATAAATATGCAAATCCAACTCGGTTCTTAAAACTCGCCAGCACCATCCAACCGTGGGCGGCGGCGGCTACAATCGGGTTTTTATTGGCGGGCCTATATTTCGCCTTATTGTCATCCCCCGGGGATTATCAACAGGGCGAGACAGTCCGGATTATGTATATCCATGTTCCAGCAGCATGGATGGCGATGTTTTGTTATACAGCCATGGCGGCGGCGGCGGCGGTTGGCTTGATCTGGAAACATCCAGTGGCTGAATTAGCGGCCCGCGCTACGGCCCCAATTGGAGCGTGTTTTACCTTTTTAGCCCTGTTCACCGGCTCATTATGGGGCAAGCCGATGTGGGGTACGTGGTGGGTATGGGATGCCCGGCTGACTTCAGTTCTGATTTTATTTTTCTTATACTTGGGCTACATGGCCCTTTCCAATGCTTTTGACGACCCTGCCCGGGGCTCCAAGGCATCCAGCATTCTAGCACTCGTTGGGTTCGTCAACGTACCTATTATTAAGTTTTCCGTTGATTGGTGGAATACTCTTCATCAACCAGCAAGTGTCATTAAAATGGATGGGCCTGCCATTCATGCAAGTATGCTGATCCCCTTGATCCTAATGGCATTCGCTTTCAAAGCGTTCTACATCTGGGTGATGCTGATGCGCATCCGGGGTGAGATTAACGAAGGAAAAATTCGCGCCCTTCGTTTACGTCAAGTCCACGGTGGTCCACCTTCCAGAACAACCATCCTCGAAAAAACAACAGAAGGGGCCCGCTAATGGAACAGCTGATCTCTTATTTTCAAATGGGTGGCCATGGCAGCTTTATTTGGACGTCTTACGGGATGGTTTTCGTTGTTTTGGCTGTGCTTTGGTTACAAAGTCGGCGCTTTGTTCGGAACTCTCAAACAGAATTAGATGGCTTGGCTGTTGATCGCCCCCATTGTCAAACGAGTAAAAAAAATGAAACGTAAACACAAGCGTCTAACCTTTGTTGGCATCGCCCTTCTTTTATTAGCGGCTGCGGCGGCATTGATTTTGGCAGCCTTTGAAGAAAACATCGTCTTTTTCTTTAGCCCTACAGATATTTTGGCCCAAAAACCAACCCCCGATCGGCGCTTGCGCTTAGGTGGCTTGGTTGAAGAAGGCACCGTCACAAAACCCAAGGGCGGGGTGATTACATTTCGGGTGACCGATACCGCCCAAACCGTGCCGGTTAGCTACAAAGGCATATTGCCCGATTTATTCCGCGAAGGCCAAGGCATCGTTGCAGAAGGTCGATATATAAATAACGTTTTTGTGGCCGATGAAGTATTGGCTAAACACGATGAAAATTACATGCCGCCAGAAGTCGCAGAAGCCATTAAAAAATCTGGGCAATGGCAAGGCAAAGAAAAGGTGAAAACTAAATGAGTGCTGAACTAGGTCATTTCGCCTTAATTTTGGCGATGCTTATTGCTGCCGTGCAAGCCACTTTGCCCCTTATTGGCGCGCAAAGGAACATGCCAACTTGGATTGCCATTGCTAACCCAACGGCATATGTGCAGTTTTTTTTAACCACTTTGGCGTTTGGTTGTTTAATCCACGTTTATTTAATTTCAGATTTTAGCGTCGTCAACGTTGTCCAAAATTCGCACACGGATAAACCCATTCTTTATAAGATCGCGGGCTCTTGGGGCAACCATGAGGGATCGCTCCTCTTATGGGTCTTTATTTTGGCACTATATGGGGCTGCTGTTGCGGCTTTTGGCCGCAACTTACCACCCGCATTCAAAGCCCGTGTGCTTTCTGTTCAAGCGATGATCGCTCTTGGTTTTTATACCTTCATGCTCTTAACATCAAACCCGTTCGAGCGCGTTTTTCCGGCACCCTTAAACGGGCAAGACTTAAACCCGTTGCTTCAAGATCCGGGTTTAGCCATTCACCCACCGATGCTGTATTTGGGTTACGTTGGGTTTTCTATTGCCTTTTCATTTGCGATTGCGGCCCTGATCGAGGGCCGAGTTGATGCAGCTTGGGCACGTTGGGTCCGGCCCTGGACACTGGCGGCTTGGATATTTTTGACCGGTGGCATTACGCTTGGGTCGTGGTGGGCTTATTACGAATTAGGTTGGGGTGGTTGGTGGTTCTGGGACCCGGTCGAGAACGCATCGTTCATGCCGTGGCTTGCCGGAACCGCATTACTCCATTCAGCTGTTGTTGTTGAAAAACGCGACACCTTAAAAGGTTGGACTGTATTACTTGCGATCATCGCTTTTTCTATGAGCTTACTGGGCACCTTCCTTGTTCGCTCTGGAGTGTTAACGTCCGTTCATGCCTTCGCCACAGACCCCAGCCGTGGTGTATTTATTTTGGCGCTTTTAGTCACCGTAATCGGTGGATCATTGGCGTTGTTTGCTTGGCGCGGTCCGCAGCTAAAAAGCACAGGCTTATTCCAACCTATATCCCGTGAAGGGGCATTGCTTTTAAATAATTTGATCATGACAACCGCATTAGCTGCCGTATTATTGGGCACCTTATATCCGTTGTTTATCGATGTTATTGGTGGCGCTAAAATCTCAGTAGGTGCACCATTCTTTAACGCCGTGTTCTTACCTTTAATGGTCCCGATGATTGTCGCAATGGCTATTGGGCCGTTTATGAATTGGAAACGTGGCGACATTCTACCCGCATTGGGCAGGCTTCGGTTTACGTTTTTATTTGCATTGGTTGCTGGCGCTGCGGCATGGAGCGTAGAGACTGATGGTCCTTTTATGGGCGTTATTGGGATCGCATTAGCGGCATGGTTGGGGGCCGGCGTTATTGCTGAAATTTCAGAACGCATTCATTTGTTCCGTGCTCCTTTACCTGAAAGCATGCGTCGTTTAGGCCGCATACCAAGGTCCACTTGGGGCATGTCGTTTGCACACTTCGGTTTAGCCTTGGCCATAGCTGGAATGGCTGGTGCTGGAGGCTGGAAAGTTGAGAGCATACAAACCATGAAACCCGGCGAAACCGTAAATGTGGGCGGATACGAGTATACCTTTGAAGGAGCCCAAGAAGGCCAAGGTCCGAATTATACGATCTTATTTGGCAAATTTACGGTCCGAAAAGACGGTGAAGTTTTCACGGTTCTGGAAGCTGAAAAACGCAATTACCCAGTCACCCGAATGCCAACAACAGAAGCCGCTATTCACACCACATTGATGGGCGATCTATACGCTGTTATTGGCGATGCAGAAGGAGACGAAGGCGCATACGTAACCCGCATTTATTACAACCCACTTGTTGTCTGGATGTGGATAGGGTGCATTGTCATGATGTTTGGCGGTACGTTAAGTATGACGGATCGACGCCACCGTGTCGGCGTTCCGCACAAGCGCCAACATTCATCCGCGTCATCCGATCCGGTAAGTTCAACATCATGAATAAGCGTTTATTTTTCATCGCACCTTTATTAGTGTTTTTGGTTTTGGCTGGCTACTTCGCCATCGGCCTAACCAAAGACCCCCGCAAACTGCAAAACATGTTAACCGGCCAACCGGTACCAGAATTTACCCTCGTCGGATTACAAGGGCGCGATGATACGGGGTTCAAAAGTGCGGACTTGATAGGCGATGTTACCTTGGTCAATGTTTTTGGCTCTTGGTGTGTTGCATGCCGGGTTGAGCATCCTTTTTTAATGACGCTCAAACAAAAGAACCTCGTCCCCATTCACGCCATTGATTGGCGCGAAGAAGATAAATCGGCGGGGCCTTTATGGCTAAAAAAACATGGGGACCCCTATACGCTTGCTGGTGATGATCCAAAAAGTAAAGCCGCTATTTCTTTTGGTGTGACCGGTGCGCCTGAAACTTTTTTAGTCGATAAAAAGGGTATCGTTCGGTTCAAGCACATTGGCCCTATCAATCAACAACTTTGGCAAACGACACTAATGCCACTGATCGCCCTTTTACGTAAAGAAAGCAGTTCTTAAAATGCGATTGTTTATATGCCTTTTTATGTGGACGCTGTTAAGCGCCCTCCCCGCTAACGCAGTCAATCCCAACGAAATTTTAGCTGACCCAGGCCTAGAAGCCCGCGCCCGCGATATTAGCAAAGGGTTACGCTGCTTAGTCTGCCAAAACCAATCGATTGATGATTCAGATGCATCCCTAGCCAAAGATTTACGCGTTTTGGTTCGCGAACGGATTACCGCAGGCGATAGCAATGACCAAGTTGTAAACTACGTTGTTTCCCGCTATGGCGATTTTGTATTATTAAAACCACCCTTTAATTTGGCGACATTAGTTTTATGGCTAGGCCCCTTGCTGCTAATTTTAGGTGGTTTGACTGCGGCTATTTTATTCTTTCGCAAAAACAAAAAAATAACAGCTCCTGCCTCTGCACCATTAACCGAAGCGGAAAAAATGCGAGTCGCTGAATTAATGGCAGAGGACAACCAATGAGCCTAATTTGGATAATAATCGCACTAATTATCACCATCACCTTGGGTTTGTTGATATGGCCTATACTGCGCGACCGCAACACTCAAATCACTGTCCGGGAAAGCTATGACGTTGCTATATATAAAGACCAGTTAAAAGAAGCTGACCGTGAGTTTGAGCGCGGCCTATTAACCACCGAACAATTAGACGCCGTTAAAACTGAAATCCAACGCAAGCTTATAGTTGCTGCCGATCAATCAGCGGCGGCCGTCTACGCATCTTCTGAACCTTCCAATCCAAAAATGATAACTGCATTTGGATTGGTGCTCTTTTTGTCCATTGGCTCCGTAGCTGTTTATAGCTATTTGGGCTCTCCGACTTTGGGCAATTTGGCTTTTGTGGACCGAGACATTGAAAAAGAACGCAAAGCGCAATCCGGCGGCCAAGCTGTTTCTGAAATGACAACGGTGATAGATCGACTTGAGCAAAAATTAGCCACAGACCCTAACAATTTAGAAGGCTGGCTTATGCTCGGGCGTTCTGCGATATCGATGGGGCAATTTCCACGCGCCGTCAAAGCTTATGAGCAGGCCCTTGCACTAAGTCCCGGGAATATAGATGTCCTCATCGATTATGCTGAAACCCTGGTTTTAAGCAATGAGGGCCAGGTCACCGAAGATGCATTAAAGTCCTTCAAATATGCTCACAAAACAAACGCTGCCCACCCAAAGGCCCGGTATTACATTGCCCTTCATCATGCCCAAGCAGGTAACATGCGCTTAGCCATCCAAGATTGGGTCGATTTGTTGGCGATATCGTTACCCGATGCGCCTTGGATACAAACAGTCCAATCACAAATTAAAGATGCAGCCAAAGAATTCAAAATTGATATCGCTTCTATCAAACCGTCTCTAGAAGCCCAGCAGATTGGGGCTAATATTCGGGAATCCCCCCAAATAACAGCTCCCGGCCCAAGCCAATCCGAAGTCAAAGCAGCGGGTGAAATGAGTGCGGATGAGCGCCAAAAAATGATCCTTTCAATGGTCAAGCGTTTAGCAGACCGCTTGGAAGAAAATCCCAATGACCGCCAAGGCTGGCTCCGGCTATCCAAAGCTTATAATGTTTTAGGTGATACAGAAAAAGCTGGTCAAGCCTTGCAGCAAGCCAACGCTTTATCTAAATAACGTTAGTTAATAATTTTCCGGCATTAGATGAAATCACGTATACAAATGGATACTTAGAACCGCAAAAATATCTGAGTCTTACTATGCCAATTGAAACCCTGATCGCACTTATGATTGCGAGCTTCATTGTTAAGTTGTCTCCGGGTTCTGGCGTATTTGCTACAACCGGAATTCGTTAACCTACGGTGTTCATGCCGGGCTCTTATTTGTATGTGGGACCTTATTAGACGACTTGGTTTTTGCTATTGTCCTGCTTTTGGGGCTTACCGTTGTGGCACGTGAATTCCATGAAGTATTTTTTGTGATCCGCATTCTTGGAAGCTGTTATTTAATTTATTTAGGGTATTTAGCTTTAACTTCAAAAGTCCCTGCGACTGAGCGTTTCACGCCAAAAGTATTAAATAACTTTAAGATAGACCTAAATAGTTTTTAGACGCATTCGCCAATCCAAAAGCCATTTTTTTATGTTGGATTATTGGCAACCTTTATAGATTTAGCTGCCCTAAACCAGTTTGACATGATACTACTTTCCCTACTCATGACCAAAGATACGGGCTTAATTCCTGGGACCTTTACCATTGGGGCAATCCAAGCGCACTATTTTTCCAATCCCATAGGGCTGGGCGCAAGTTAAACCACACGGCGGGTGTCGTGCTTGCGGGCTCAGGCATTGGCGTTATAACAACTTCTTAGACTTTCCTTAGGGGCAATATTTTATGAGCACACTTAAAACCATTGATGACATGCAGGTATCTGGGAAAACCGTTCTGGTCCGTTGCGACTTAAACGTCCCCATGAAGGACGGAACCATAACCGACACAACCCGGATTGACCGCAGCCTTGCGACCTTAAGTGAGCTTGTCGATAAGGGTGCTCAGGTTGTTGTGCTGTCGCACTTTGGCCGCCCCAAGGGCCAAGTTGTGGCCGAAATGTCGTTGCGCCCAATTGCAGATGCCTTAGCAAAAAAAATGGGTAAAGATGTTGCATTGACAACTGATTGCATTGGAACGGCGGCATCAGATGTTATTGCAAGCATGAACAACGGCGACATTACAGTTCTTGAGAACCTACGCTTCCATTCTGCAGAAGAAGCCAATGACGCCGTGTTTGCTGGGCAATTAGCCGCCTTGGGCGACATCTATATCAACGATGCCTTTTCATGTGCGCACCGGGCTCATGCCTCCACCCAAGCCATTGCACAAATTTTACCATCAGCGGCTGGGCGGCTCATGCAAGCTGAATTAGTTGCCTTATCAAATGCGTTAGAAAACCCACAGCACCCCGTAGCAGCTCTAGTTGGGGGCGCCAAAATTTCAACCAAAATGGATGTGTTGGGTAATTTAGTAGCAAAATCTGATATTATAATTATTGGTGGTGCCATGGCAAACACGTTCATGTATGCGCAAGGCATTAACGTTGGAAAGTCATTATGTGAACCCGACATGGCCGCTCAAGCCTTAGATATTATTGAACGTGCTAAAAAAGCCAATTGTGAGATTGTTCTTCCCATTGATGTTGCCGTTGCAGAAAAATTTGCCGAAGACACAGCAAATAAAGTCGTTGCCATAAACATGATCCCTGATGAGTGGATGGTCTTGGATTTTGGCCCGGCTTCCGTAGCGGATTTAACGGCGCGCCTTAGTCAATGCAAAACGCTTCTATGGAATGGTCCCTTGGGTGCCTTTGAAGTTACCCCTTTTGATTTTGGCACCAATGCCGTTGCCCGTGAAGCCGCCCGGTTAACCAACGAGGGAAGCTTGTTATCCGTCGCTGGCGGTGGCGATACCGTATCCGCATTAGCCAATGCAGGCGTTACTCGTGACTTTAGTTACATATCAACGGCTGGTGGGGCCTTTTTGGAATGGATTGAGGGTAAAGAACTGCCCGGTGTTGCGGCCCTTAAAAACAGATGATGAAATAGGATGATCATGAAGCCACGTAGCTATATAACCTTGAATGCTTTGGGTGTTATTTGCGCTCCGAGCTTTACGGGGTATAATGGTCCCACCGCACGACCCATGTGTTGGGATTGTTGCAACTAACATCTTTTTTTTGCCGCAATCCGTCGTCTCTTTTGGGAACAAAGTCGTTTAAAGTATGGGTTTAAAGATATAGAAACCGCATATCTAGAAAACTGGAACGTCATCACTCCCGTCCCGCTCAAGAGATGCACAGTTCCCAAGCGTCAACTTTTATTAAACGAAACATCACAAAAGCAAATAATTATCGTATTCGTTTTCAATTATTACAGTGGTTTTATTGGTGTCAGATGCGGCTTACTGGTAATTAAATTTACCCAGCGCCCCTCCATTAACAGACACAATAAGTAACTTTTAAAATAGACCTTAATCAACAATCCGTTCAGCTGGAAAATTGATTAAAATGTTTGTTCCTTTACCCAACTCACTTTCTAAGATCAAAGTGCCGCCATGTTGTACCATCAAAAATTTACATAAAGAGAGCCCCAATCTCGTACCCTCATGGCTTCTGGTCATGATGTCATCAACTTGACCAAAAGGCTCTAACATCTAAGAAATATCAGCTTTCGGGTTTCAACCAAAAACAACTATAATTAAATATTTATTCAGCATAAGATTACAGAACAATACTAAATTTCGTTTAAAACACACAACAGATCAGAAAAACCATCTATAATATGGGTTGCCCCCATTGCCGTCACTGGAACCCGGCGGTATCCAAAGGATACAGCGACAGACCGCACCCCAGCATTAATCGCCACATCGATATCATTAGGGCTATCACCAACCATCACAGCATGATTGGGAGCAACGCCTAAAAGATCTAAGGCCGCCATTAGGTGTCGCGGATCGGGCTTGCGTACACCGCCCAGCTGGTCACCCCCAATTACAGCTTTAAAAACGCCAGAAAGGCCAAAATGCTCAAGTACTTTTAAGGTGGCTGCCTGAGGTTTGTTTGTGCATATCCCCATCGGGATTTTGTTTTTGGTCAAAACCTTAAGTGTCTCAGCCACATTTGGGAAAAGAGTCGTCAAATCTGTCGCATGGTTTTCATAATCTTCAACAAAGAGAGCCGTTTTTTCGGCCAGTTCAGCCGCAATGGGAAGTTCCCCCGTTGCTTCATACCCACGCTCGACCAGCTTTGGCACCCCATCACCAATCATCCGAACAACCTCCGTAATTTCTAATAAGCGTCTTCCCTCTAAAAGCATCAGGCGATTAAGAGCTGCATGCAGATCTGGTGCGCTATGAATTAAAGTGCCGTCTAAATCAAAAATGACAGCTTTTGGGAACAGTTGAGCACTCATATTCATCATCCAAACCTTGTAAGAATTAGAAACAATCTTTGACTTGGCCCTACGTCGGGCCTATGGCAATGTAGTAAAATATAAAATATTTATAACTTCTTGTTTAACCAAACGTTTCCCAATGACCAAGACAAATTCTCAATTCGGCGTTAGTGCCATCGTTCTTGCCGCAGGGCTTGGTACGCGTATGCGGTCCAAACTGCCCAAAGTCATGCATAAAATTGCCGGGCAACCCTTGGTCAATCATGTCACAGATGCCCTCTCGCATGCAGGCATTGAAGACCTGACGGTTGTGATTGGGCCAGACATGGAACTTGTAGCCAAAGCCGTTTCCCCCTATCCGACGGTTGTACAGGCATCGCAGTCTGGTACCGGAGATGCGGTCAAATCGGCCCTTAATCATATTACACATAAAGACGGTCATGTTTTGGTGCTGTTTGGTGCAGACCCCTTAATTCAAGCGGATACAATTTTGCGCATGATTGCTCGCCGCGAACAGGCTGACAACCCGGCCGTTGTGGTTTTGGGATTCCGACCGTATGATCCCGGCGATTATGGTCGTTTGATTGCCGGCGATAAGGATCAGCTGAGTGCTATTATCGAAGCCAAAGAAGCGGACGCTGAAACGCTTGCCCTTAATTTATGTAATTCTGGCATCATGGCAATTGATCGTTTGATTTTAAAAGTATTGTTATCTGAAATCACCAACGACAATACCAAAGGTGAATATTACTTAACCGACGTTGTTGCCATTGCCCACAAGCTGGGCCGCACGTGTGCTTATGTTGAAGGTGATGCAGACGAATTTATTGGTGTTGATACCCGTGCTGACTTAGCCGACGCGGAAGCCGCACTCCAAACGCGCTTACGCCAAAACGCACTAACAAACGGGGCCACACTAATAGATCCCAACTCCGTTCACTTATCGTTCGATACCAAAATAGGGGCAGACGTCGTGATCGAGCCCTTTGTTGTCATCGCACCCGGCGTGACAATTGATGACAATGCAACAATCCGTGCCTATTCCCACTTAGAGGCTGCACACGTTTCATCTGGAGCCGTCATTGGCCCCTATGCCCGGTTGCGCCCCGGCGCTCAAATTGGTGTGGATGCAAAAATTGGCAATTTTGTTGAAGTTAAAAATGCGACTTTTGAAGCCGGTGCTAAAGCTAATCATCTCTCATATATTGGTGATGCCCGTGTTGGCGCAAAAGCAAATATCGGTGCGGGCACGATTACCTGTAATTACGATGGTTACAACAAATCTCATACGGACATTGGTGCTGGCGCTTTTATTGGCTCAAATACAGCGCTTGTTGCCCCTGTTAAGGTCGGCGATGGCGCGATTGTTGGTGCAGGGAGCACAATCACAAAAGCTGTTCCAGATAATGCCTTAGCTGTCACACGGGCATCTCAAAAAACCAGTGACGATTTTGCAACATCATATCACAAATTGAAAGCTGCGCAAAAAGAACACGCAAAGCTTAAGAACAAATAACCCCAGAGGAATTCGGTCCATGTGCGGTATCATTGGTATCATCGGCAAAGAACAAGCATCTGACGCGCTGGTCGATGGCCTCAAACGTTTAGAATACCGTGGCTACGATTCCGCAGGAATTGCTACTTTGCATAATGGCCAGATTGAACGCCGTCGGGCCGAAGGTAAAATCAAAAATCTGGTTACCCGCATTTCAGAACAACCGGTCCAAGGACGCACCGGAATTGGCCATACCCGCTGGGCGACCCATGGCGTACCAAACGAAGAAAACGCACACCCCCATTCAACCGAACGCGTTGCAATTGTTCACAACGGCATTATTGAAAATTTTCAAGAACTCCGCAAAGAGCTCGTCCAAGCAGGCTGTAATCTTGCGTCCGATACAGATACAGAAATTATAGTCCACTTAATCGATCAACAATTGATTGCAGGAAAATCACCTATTGAAGCAACCGGGTTGGTTTTAAAAAGATTAACCGGAGCCTTTGCACTCGGTGTGATTTTTGCCGGTGAAGAAAACTTAATGATTGCAGCGCGCAAAGGAAGCCCGCTGGCAATTGGTATTGGTGATGGCGAAAGCTATCTAGGTTCTGATGCCATTGCATTAGCCCCCCTAACCCAAAAAATCATTTACTTAGACGATGGCGATTGGGCCGTTATCACATCAGATTTCATTCAAATATTCGACGCCGAAGACAACGAAGTTGAGCGCGAGATTAAAACCAGCGCTTTATCTGGGGCTGCCATTGGTAAAGGCGGTTATCGTCATTTCATGCTCAAGGAAATTTACGAACAGCCCCAAGTTATCGGTGACACCCTACATAGTTACATCAACCCAACCACCCGCACAGTTGCGTTGCCAGCCTTAAATTTTGATTTGGCATCGATTAAAAAAATGACCCTGATCGCTTGCGGATCTTCTTATATCGCCTGTTTAATCGCCAAATACTGGTTAGAACAAATTGCTCGGATTTCCGTCGAGGTCGATATCGCATCTGAATTCCGCTACCGCGAATCTGTAATGGAAGAAGGCGGCGCGGCTTTATTTATATCTCAATCAGGTGAAACCATCGATACGTTGGCAGCGCTGCGATATGCAAAATCTCAAAATCAACATATTTTATCTGTTGTTAATTCGCCTGAAAGCGCTATCGCACGTGAATCAGATGCTGTATTTCATTCCAATGCAGGGCCAGAAATTGGTGTTGCTTCTACCAAGGCCTTAACCACTCAATTGACCGTTTTAGCCTGTTTTTGTGTTGCATTGGCTAAAGCCCGGGGAAAGATCACAGATGAAGAACAAGCCCACTTAACAAACGCTTTAACTGAAATTCCGGCCCACGCGGCTGAGATTTTAAATCACGATGAGCGTATTGCTGAGATTGCCAGCAGCATTTATGAATCTCGTGATGCCCTGTATTTGGGCCGGGGGACCAGCTACGCCGTCGCTTTAGAAGGGGCGCTAAAGCTCAAAGAGATTTCGTATATCCATGCCGAAGGATATGCGGCGGGGGAAATGAAACATGGACCAATTGCCCTTATCGATGAAGATATGCCGGTTATTGTTATCGCCCCAACGGACCATTTATTAGATAAAACGATATCAAACGTTGAACAAGTAATGGCACGTGGTGGGCGATTAATTTTCTTGTCTGATGAACAAGGTGCGGCACGCATTGATGACCAGCAAGCTCAAACAATCACCCTGCCTACTGTAGACCCCTTCGTCGCACCTATTTTATATACAATCCCCGTACAGCTACTGGCATACCATGTGGCTGTGCTTAAAGGCACCGATGTTGATCAACCTAGGAATTTAGCAAAAAGCGTTACGGTGGAGTAGTTCTAAAAGGACGTACTTACAAGATTAAGCATTACGCTTGTATTACAATTACTGTCAGATGCAGTACTCTTAACATCCCACCAATATCGGAATACCAAGACTTCCTATATAACAAGATAACCGAACTGCATGAATCTAGTTTAGGTTACAGGCGTATAAGTTATTGGTTGAATGATAATGGATATAAAACACCAAGAGGACATGAGTTTAAGGGTGCTCATGTACACTCAATATTAAAGAAAAGAAGATTAAGAGAAGAGAGGATTAATAAACCATATGAACTGACATATGGTGAGTGGTCTATTAAGAATAGGCACTGACGTTTAGTTGGTTATAGCTGAAACAATTATTAACCAACTAAACGAAATCAAAATAATCTTTCCAACCAAGTGCTTCAAAAACTTCTGAGTAAGATAAATCCAGTTCTTTTGATAATGGACGTATATCTTTTAAATCTGGATTATCCAGTTCTTTCCATCTTGTATTAACAACCTTTAGAATCTCATCCCAAAAAGTATAATTACGTCTAGATTTAAGCATTAATCACCTTGTAAACTGTACCAACACCAATACCTAATTCTTTAGCGATCTTTTTGATACCAAGACCTTTAACTCGCATAAACTTAACTGATGCAATAAGTCCTTCAGTAATCTGAGATGGTCTACCGATTGATTTACCCTCTGCACGTGCCCGATTATGAGATGCTATAATACGCTCTCTAATTTGTGCTCTTTCAAACTCTGCAAATACTCCTGCCATCTGAAGCATTGCCATCCCACTAGGAGTTGTTGAATCAATCGCTTGTTGGTGAAAGTACATATGAACACCAAATACAGATCTGCTTGGTTTAGTTCTCGAGCGTGCCACAGGAAAAAGATATGCTGACCTTGTAAGTGAGCTTTTATGGAAGCCAATGGGTGCTTCTGATAACGCTTACATTACACTAGATAGATTAGGTGCTCCTCGATGTGCTGGTGGGTTCTGCTCTACAGTACGGGATCTTGCGCTTTTTGGACAATTGATCTTAAAAAATGGTCAGTTAAATGGTAATCAAATAATACCTTCAAACTGGATTAGAGACACTATTGAGTCTGGTGATTCTCAGGCATGGAATGCTGGTAATTTTGCTAAATTTTTCCCAGATATGCCTATGCAATACCGAAACAAGTGGTATGTCATGAATGGAATAGCACCGTTGTTATTTGGTGTAGGAGTATATGGTCAAAATATTTTTATAGATCAAAAAAATGAGATTGTGATTGCTAAATTTTCTTCCCAATCACTACCAATGGATGAAAACCTTATACTTCTCACAATGCAAGCAGTCGCAGCGGTACAGAATTTTATAGATAGGCACTAACGTATTTATTAATGGTCAATACTAACGACCAATCTCATTTAGTGTATATGATGACCTCGAATCGTACTCTTACTAAATTTATAGCCAGAAAGGTATTAGGGTTCGTGTTAATAATGTATTACGATACTTGCGATTGTAATTGTCTGTCTGGAACCAATTAATTACGAGTAAATCTTTGGTCTGCTCTTATCCAATAATTTAATATAGCATATAACCATTGGGGTAACTTAATTAAGTATCTAATAAAGGAAGATAGCTATGACTAATAATAAAACAAGAAAGACAGATGGACTTGGGCGGCTTTATAATTCAGTTGTGGAGACCATTGGGAATACACCGTGCATACGTATTAATCGCTTAGCGCCTGAGGGAGTTACTATATATGTAAAAGCAGAATTTTTCAATCCGACGGCATCGATCAAAGACCGACTTGCAATTAGCATTATAGAAGAGGCCGAACGTCGTGGTGATTTAAAACCTGGACAAACTGTTGTTGAAGCTACTAGTGGTAACACAGGAATTGGTCTTGCAATGGTGTGTGCTGCTAAAGGCTACCCGTTAGTTATTACCATGGCTGATAGCTTCTCCATTGAGCGCCGTAAATTAATGCGATTTCTTGGTGCTAAGGTCATTCTTACACCAAGGGCAGAAAAGGGACTTGGGATGTATCAGAAGGCAAAGGAATTAGCAGATTCGAATGGCTGGTTTCTGGCGCACCAGTTTGAGACCCCAGATAACGCTTCAATACATGAAAATACCACTGCCCGTGAAATTATTGCAGATTTCACAGGTGAGCGGCTCGATTATTGGGTCACAGGTTATGGAACTGGCGGTACGATGACTGGTGTTGCACGAGTGCTAAGAAAAGAACGTCCTGAAACTAAGATTATTTTAACCGAGCCTACGAATGCACAAATCGTTGGAGGTGGGAACGAGCAGGAACGAAACAATGATGGTTCTCCAGCGACGAGCCATCCTGATTTTACACCTCATCCAATTCAGGGGTGGACACCAGATTTTATACCCCTAGTTTTACAGGAAGCCATCGACAATAATTTTTACGATAGCTTGATTCCGGTTTCAGGCCAATTAGGGATTGAATGGTCGAAAAAGCTAGCCAAAGGTGAAGGTATTTTTACAGGTATTTCAGGTGGATCAACTTTCGCCATTGCTATGGAAATTGCGGAGAAGGCCAAACCAGGATCTGTCATCCTTTGCATGTTGCCTGATACTGGCGAAAGGTATTTGTCTTCACCGCTCTTTGATGGTGTTGAGGAAGACATGACAGAGGAAGAAATTTCGCTCTCGCTCTCTACGCCAGGATTTCATATGTGATAATTTTGATAGAAACGTATAACATTCGCAATAATGATATTGTCCGAAATCCTCTGTCTTAGAGTTAATTAATCACGAAATCTAAACAGAAAATGAGCAGGTATCTTGTCTTCTTTACGGCGTAGGTTTAATTAACTTGGTTTGTGGTTTAATCGAAAATTCCTCGCTAAATTCAATGATTTTAGAGAAAAGCTGGGGCTTAATTTAATAAACAGTATTGTCACTTTTAGGCTTTTGTCGCCCAAGGGCTACTAGCAGAAAAAGAAGAAATACACTGACAGTCGTCAACATATAAAGTGTTGATGAAAATCCACCGCTCCAATCAGACATTATTCCGATGGAAACCGGCCCCATTACGCCACCGATTTCGGCTGCAGAAAAAAATATTCCTCCAGCTACACCTGCACGTTTACTGCCAACTTGGGGTAAGTCTAGTAAAATTAAAATAGACAACGTCATCATACTGCCCCGTGCTATCCCTTGGAGTAAAAGTGCTGTTAGTAAGAACGTTTCATCGGCTGATTGGAGCATCAGTGATGATACGCCACATGCTGAAAATACAATAAACAATATCAATATTCGACGGTTTGGTGTTGCAAGTCTTGGTATTAATAGAGAGGAAATCACCGCAAATGCTGCCGGAATAGAAGCTAAATAGCCTGCTTCTGTCGCATTCAATCCCTTACTGCGCAAAATTTCTGGTAACCAGTTATTTAAACCGTGATTAA
>JAPKAX010000243.1 GCA_028825025.1 Rhodospirillales bacterium
TCTCCTTTGTTACAGTAAATGCTATCAAAGGAGCGGCATCAAACCGTGATAGGTCAAATGTCGGTCTGTACCGCAGCTCAGTCTCAGAATTTAGTGGGTTTTGACCGAGGTGGCTTTGGCTCCATAGTGTTATCTCAGGCTCAGTCAGCTGGGTCAGAATTGCAACTGGAGCTATCTATCGGCAGCTATGAAAACGAACCAATTTTCAATTATCGAGGTACTGTTTTTGCTGAGATTGGAAGGTCTGTTGGTAGATTAGATGTTTTGACTGATAAGGGCCTTTTCCCCTGCACAGCTTTTATTGTTTCTAAAAAATACATTCTGAAAAACTACTATTGTAGCCTTGGCTTGCTGGACAACGAAAAAATTAGAGCTACTCGGATAGAGGCCACACAGTTTGTTGCAGGTTACGTCCAGACCGGCATCGATGAAGGCACTAATAGATATACCGTCGTACCGATACCTGTCGAGTTCAGCTAAAAGCTGGATTATGCTGTGCTTGAAGTGATCGGCAACCCCTCGCAAGATTATGGCGAACTGAAAGTGGATAGCATTATTCCAAATGATCGTACACCCTTCTGGGTGATTGGACATCCGCAGGGGAAGGGCCAGCACATTAGCCGTGAAAAATGTCGAGCAAGCTCTCCTGCAGTCTCTAAAACAAAATTGATTCACACCTGCGATACTTTGCCGGGGAGCTCTGGTTCTCCTGTTATTGATGCGGGACTTCAGGTGGTTGTCGCCCTGCACCATGCAGGGATTGCAAATGATAGTGTAAACGCAGCAATATTGATGTCTAAAATCTTGGAGAACTCTAAAGTACTGGCGGCTTACAGGGCGCCAAATGTGGTACCCAAGGCACAACCAAAGCCAATTAAGACAGTAGAGACTATGGCCTGTGACGCGCTGTATGACGCTGCCAAGGAGGCTAAGGCATGCTTTGCTTATGAAGCTTAATAAGAGCTGTAGAGATCACTCTCTTGCACCAATTGCTGAAGGTTACATCCACGATGTTTTGTCAGGTTCAGGAGGTAGCTGAAGTTGAAGAGACACCTGAAAAGACGGTAGTTAAGAAGACCTGTTCTGCTGAAAATCCTGAAGTTTGTAATACAGCCGCCAAATGTTCCCGAGCAATAGGCTATAGTAATGGTGGAAAGTCTTGGAAAAAAACTTCTTCTCTTCAGGGCTATGTATAAGAGGCCAAGAAGCGTGGCCTTACTTGTGGGGTTAAGGTCTCAGAGGTAGACCTATTAAGACCCAAGGATCTAAAGCAGTCTTTCATCGCTCAACCAAAGCTAAGAAGGCAGCAACTCCAGTATGCTCTAAAGAAGCTTGGCTATTATTCCTAAAGTACAGATGGTCTTTGGGGTAAAGGTACAAGCTCAGGATTTGATAAATTCGTAAGTAGTAACAAGCTGCAGGGTAAGGCCGAAGCGCAAGTGTTTAGCAGTCTTTTATCTAAAGTTAACGTTCCAAGCTTTTTCAAACCGGAGCCAATAAGGCCAAAAAATGCAATTAGCATAGCTGCAAATTTGAGTTTTGATATTAATTGCTCTGGGCAAAAAATACTTGGAAGAGCATCATTTTCTAATAGAAAAGTGGTTGCCGGCAAACCGCAATATACACTTTTTTATGAAAATAACCTTGGGGGCCGTTATCAAGGTCTGGTAAAAATTGCAGATAAGAAATTTCAATTTAGAATGAAAGTAATTGGCAAAAATATAGTCGCCACAGGTACGGGAAGTTTTAATTCATCCTATACTCGCTTAAAAGGTACGACATCTGATAACTGCTCTTTCATAGCATTCACTGATGGCAGATAATTCTAGCCCTAAACGTAGCTGAAAACCAGCCGGCGCTGTAAACTTAATGAGAACATGCATCAAATTGCTGGCACCGCCTAAATCTATGCGCTCAATAATTAACGCCACTCGGCGAGAGCAGCGGCACGGTTTAGCTTGAAATTGATGTGTGAATCGCGATGCATTCAAACAAAAAAATCCCGAATGAATCCACACCACCAACACTAAAGCCCCAATATCCAAAGTGCGAGGTCAATAATCCGGGGTCCCCGGTCCTGGGTCCTTCGGCTCAACTTTATGGATTGGGCACAGTAACGCCTGCCGTTGGGCCCCGGTCCCAGCAAAACCACCCAACCACAACTGAAACTAGGCAACAATGTAGACAGGACGTAGGTGCGTGCTCTATTGAAGGGGGCCCGTGGTCGCTTGGTTCCCGATCAGTGGACCTAAGCAATATGGACTAAGAACCCCGGGCCAGGTTTAAAGTATCAAAATGGGGAGTGTTTTGTCATTAGACGAGGTTACAAAGTCGGCCTGCTCGCTTCAACCTAGTTGAATCTGGCCAGACCACCAATTTCACAGCAGGATTGACACCTTGGATATTGTAGTCAAATTGAACCGAGTGTTTCTAACATTACTTCAGTGCTTCAGATGCATTGGGCTAGTTGAAAAATAGGCGGGCCAAATGACTGACAAACACCTCAACTCCATGATGGAAAATCTATATTGGTGGGGTATTCCAACCATGTTTCGTTGCCCTAATGAGACCGCGATTGGTAAAGATATTGCTTTAGTTGGCGTTCCACATTCGACGGGCAACGGCACTACCGAGCGCGATCAGCATCTAGGGCCACGCGCGCTACGCAACGTCTCTGCAGTAGCCAGACGCATGCATGGTGAATTCAATCTGGATCCATGGGCCGTAGCGCGTATCGTGGATGTCGGCGATGTGCCTTTTCCGCGAGCCAACGATAACGAGGACTGCATCGAACAAATCACTAAATTTTATACTGACATCGACACCACTGGCGCACGGCCTGTTTCAGTGGGCGGAGATCATTCTATTACTGGCGGCATTGTGCAGGCATTGGGTTGTGGGAAAATATCAGATGGAAAACCTATCTGCTTTCTACATCTTGATGCACATACTGATGTTTTCACCAAAGTAGATCACTTCCTTGGGGCCAAGAAGTCAGCAGCACACTGGGGAGCATACCTGGCTGACCAAGGAAAAGTTGATCCATCACATTCCATGCAAATTGGCTTGCGCGGTCATGCCCGTACGCTCGATTGGTTGCAACCCTCATATGACTATGGCTATAATGTCGTCACCATGAAAGAATTCCGCAAGCGCGGCCTTGAGAACGTTATCGCACAAATTAAGGACGTTCTTAAAGGCCGGCCTGTATACATCACGTTTGATCTTGACTGCCTCGATCCATCAATTGCGCCCGGCGTATCCAATCTGGAAGCAGGCGAAAAGGGATTTGATATCGATGAAGCGGTTGCACTGCTGCATGCAGTACGCGGAATGAATATTGTTGGTGGAGACGTAGTCTGCATGATGCCAACTAAAGACAGCCCCAATCAAATTACTGCGTTGACCGCATCCGCCATAATGTTCGAGATGATCGCTATGATCGCCGAAAATGTTGCGGCCAAATGAGGATTAGATGGGTTTGAATGATCTATTCATTGCACTAGCAGATGTATTTGACGGACCTGAAGCTATAGAAGTCCATGCCAAGCAGGCACTTCTATAGCTTCAGATTATGGGACACGACACGCCTTTGAGCCAACTGAGTTAACCCAATTATTTAAAATTATAATGGGGAAGTCCAACTCACATGCTGTTTGCGAGGTAATTAAGAAAACACCACTGCCATGGTTGCCACCACAAACCTCACGCAACCCGCTTTGCGTGGCTCACAGTTTGCCAAAAGTACATGCTGAACTTCTGGGTCCAGATGGTTTGATAAAGTCGAACTCCGTTCGATTAGGACTATATGGGATGTTGCCAAATTTTGAATATGGCATTCGAACTCATCCGACAGAGGAGGTCTTTTTTATGTTAGCTGGCTCTGCTTATTGGAGGCGTGGAAGCGCACCCTATAAAGCCCTTGATCCAGGCGAACGCTCTTATCATTCTTCCATGATGCCACATGCCAACAAAACAGCTGAGGCTTCATTTTTATCGGCCTATGTTTGGCATGGTGATATTTCAACTCTCAATTACAAATACGAAGGCATACCTACCGATTGAGTGAAAATAGACCCTGCACCCACCAGCCCCCGTTACGCCTTTAGCGGACCAGACTGGCTGAGAGAGATGAATGGGGCTAATCAGTGAATTTGTAATTTGCGTGACAAGTGGTGCATGTGTTCAAAATTGCGCCAAGCTTACCCAAAATAATGCCCCCATCTCCCATAGTATCCGCCTCTAGTGCCAACTCGTCAAAATTTCTGTGGACAGACATGCGTAGGGACTTGAACTCGAGTGGCAGCTAAGCAATCAACGCCATTGGTTCATTCCCGCTGCGGGTAGCGCTAAGTCACGATTCTTTTTAAATTATACACTACTCACTGCAAAATCCGAACGTTGTGATGTGAGATAATGCGGAAGTTATCAGTTA
>JAPKAX010000244.1 GCA_028825025.1 Rhodospirillales bacterium
ATCTAAACGGTGACATTGACCTTTCTTGTTCTGATGATGTTCGTAAAATTCTGTTGGATACAGTTGTTAAAACCCCACTAATCCTTTTCGATCTTTCGGACGTGAGCGTCATTGATAGCTCAGGCGTCTCAAGCCTTTTAGACGGTGAACAAACCGCCAAAAGCGTAGAAATAAGCTTGAACTGGTAAACCCAAGCCCGCAGGTTTTGCGAGTCCTTGGGTTGGCTCAGCTGGATCATTATTTCATAATACGTCAAGGCTGAGATCTTTCGTGTCAAGTGCTGATGAACAAACCTCGGAGATTAAACCTAAATATGTAATGGTTTGTGTCAACAGGCGTTTAGGCGCGGATCGTGCATCCTGTGCGGCCCAGGGCAGCATAAATTTGGCGATGCGTTTGAGCGGGGAATTACCGCTCGTAAAATCGATGTTAAATTTGAACGCAGCATTTGTATGGCACAATGCCAAAAAGGCCCAACGGTAAGGCTTGCACCGGGCGGGCGGTTTATATTAAGGGCAACTATTGCAAATGTAGATGCCTTGCTTGATGAACTTGAGCATCTGTGTGTTGTTCAGAACGCATAAATTTTCGTATTTTTTAGCTTCATATAAAAATAATGGGTCTAGAACTTGAATCCTGTGAACCGGGTCACTGATTTATTGTGACCCAGCTGGCACAGTGCAGAGGGGGAAGGGGTTCAATGGTTGAAATCCTTCCCATCCCTCAAGAACACAAATTTAGGCTGGGTCTTTATGATCCGGCCTTTTTTTTACCTTACTACCTTTTGTGCCGTTCGCGTATCGAAATATAAATACCGCTGACAATTATAATGCTGATGCCAATCCACGAATATATATCTAGAAAATTGCCAAATACAAAATAGCCAATAAGGCTGGCCATTATTATTTCCGAGTACCCGTAAGGAGCCAGAACAGATGCTTCGGCATATTCAAACGACTTTATAATCATATAATGCCCTAATGCCGCCAGCAGCCCCATTGCGAGCATCAGCATTAGGTCTGTGTTGGTTGGTGTTTGCCAATAGGACGGCACAAGAGCAGAAAAAACAACGGTACCAACCAAGGCGGTGAACGTTAGGGTAATGACGGGCGGGGCACTGTTCGCGAGCTTACGCGTGGCAATTAGATAGCAGCCATAGGACGTCCCTGCTCCCAATGCTAAAAATGTACCCAAGCCGATTTCTAATAATCCCGGGCGAACAACAATGCAGGCCCCCAAAAGCCCAACCAATACCGCCGACCAGCGCCGTATCCCAACCTGCTCTTTTAAAATGACAGCGGAAAGTGCTGTGACAACGATCGGGTATATAAAAATCAAAGCGATGGCATCGGCTAAGGGAATCAAAGAGATTGCCCAAAAATACATGAAAGTTGAGCACATCAAAAGGCTACCTCGAAGGAGCTGTAATCCGGGGTTTTTAGGTAATAAAGCACGGGGCCCAAACCGAATTAAGACAAACGGCAGCATAAAGCTGAAATGAACGAAATACCGGGCCCATGTAATTTGCGTGGTCGTGTAGCGCAAACTCAGCTCTTTAGCGATTCCATCGAGCATTGGTATGACCAACATCGCAAGAATCATCAGTACGATGCCTATGTAGGGGGATTTGGTATTGTGCATTTTTTGTCGATTTCTTTTCGGCGATATGGGTAGATTTATAGTTCTGTGTGTGTAATGAACATGCATGGCACGAATGTGCCAGTGAATACATACATAGATTATTACAAAGGGCAGGTTGTGAGACCAAATACATCATCAGCACGAAAGATTGCCGTTTGGGGCGTTGGTGCCCATGCCATAAAGTCTGTGCTCCCTGCCATTGCTGACAGTGTTGATCTTGAACTCGTTGGCATCCACACCCGCAATCCAAAAGTATTATCTGAGCATTCTAAGTCTTATGGGTGTTTGGCGTGGGCAGACCCGGCAGAGATGCTGGCCGATACGTCTGTGGATGTGATTTATTTGGCAACGCCCACGGCCCTACATTACACCCATGGTTTCCAAGTTTTAGCAGCAGATAAGGATTTATGGTGCGAAAAGCCCTTAACAACAACGCTGATAGACGCCCAGCATCTTTGTCAAATGGCAGAGGACAATGGGAGGGCGTTGGCCGTTGTTTGTGGGCCGCGCTATCATCCGCAATTTAACGCGCTGCAAAATCAAATGAATAATGGTGCAATCGGGTCGGTCACCAACATATTTGCATCGTTCTATTTTCCTCATTTAAGTAGCGATAATTTCCGTTATAACCCAGATTTAGGTGGCGGGGCTTTGTTAGATATAGGGTTTTATTTGTTATCTGTGGTTGATGCTTTGGTTCCGGGAGCGCTGGTTGAACTTAAGTGCGCTATCGAAACCCAAATCGGATACTGCGTTGATACCAACGCCACCGCGACGCTTCATTTCGATGACGGATCGGTTGCAGATCTGTTGTGGGGATATGGCGGCGATTATCAGAATTTTGTTTCGATAATCGGGGATAATGGCCAATTAACGGCCACCCCTTTCTTTTCGAAACCGCAAAATTTACCACCTTATATACATTTATCGAATCAGAGCGTTTCTGAACAAAGTATTGTTTTTGATGATAAAAATCAGGTTTCAGCGATGCTTGACGTATTTTATAACGAAACCAAAACAATGATTGGGCGCAAGACGTTGGTAGCAGATGCGTTGCGCTCACAAAAGCTTTTGGACGCAGCAATCCGCGCATCCGCGCAAGGTGGATTTGTCAAATTCAAAGGCTAATGTATGATTTTAAAGATATTCGAGTGGTCGGGAAGACAAGATTTGAACTTGCGACCGCTCGGCCCCCAGCCGAGTACTCTACCAGACTGAGCTACTTCCCGTCTCGAATTTCGGCACTATACGCAGGCATCCCTGATGGAGCAATAACCGGAATAGAAAATAGTGAACAATTGAAATAAGAAGAGAATAACGGGCCTGAACCCTAAGCCTAATTGCGTAATAGCCCTTGGATGTCTTGCAATTCGCTCAAAACACTTTGAAGTTCTGCGTTCGAACCCTCAGGATCAGCGCTTTTAGCCAATTTTTTAGCTTCTGTTTTAGTAGCATTTTTTGCAGAACCTTCGCGCAATAATTTTTGAACGCCTTTAATGGTGTATCCATTGTCATACAAAAGGCCGCGGATTTGTCTCAAAAGATCAATGTCTTCGGGGCGATAATAGCGCCGACCCCCACCGCGTTTGAGTGGGCGAATTTGATTGAACTTGGTTTCCCAAAACCGCAAAACATGTTGGGGCAGGTCCAGTTCTGTGGCAACTTCACTTATGGTGCGGAATGCAGAAGCTGATTTGGGGCCTATCGCCATGACGCTTAGGAGCTATCGCCGGGGCGACGGTATTCGTTAATTCGGTTTTTAAGAACTTGTGAGGGGCGGAAAACCAAGACTTTACGTGGTAGAATTGGTACTTCTTCGCCGGTTTTTGGATTACGACCAACGCGTTCGCCTTTTTGTCGCACCGATAAACTACCAAATGACGAGATTTTAACGGTCTCACCAGCAGTAAGGGCATCGCCCATATAGTTGAGAACGGTTTCCAAAAGATCAGCGGACTCGTTCCGTGACAGACCTACTTCCTGATATACTGCCTCACCCAGTTGTGCGCGCGTTACAGTTTTCCCGGCCATTTCGATTATCCCCTAAAGATCTTTTGTGTTTGCAGACTATCGCTTACGAGGATTTAGGTCAATATATCAATGGGATGAGAGTCTAAAGTAATTTTTCTTCAACGCATGATTTGGACGAATTTGCATTGTGAAGCGGACAAAATGTGGGATTAGGGTTCTAGAGTTTGTAAAATTGTCTCAAGTATCCCGATTAACGTTCTGATCTTTGAGGTGAAAATCATTATGGAATTTGTTACCGTTGAAAAAAAGCCACGTCGTGGTCATCCGGTTTGAGCGCGACAACAAAGCCAATGCGTTGTCTCGCCAAGTGAAGTACAAGCTGACCGAAGCGGCACGCAGTTCCGAGAACGATTTCGAAACCTCAGCCATTGTTCTGATGGGGCGCGATGATCTGTTCTCGTTAGGCCGCGATTTAAAAGACCCATCGCTTGCTGATATTGAACAACTGGGGTTAGCCGAGCGCCGAAAAGCCATTCAAGTCGGCCCGCGCCTGACCAAAGCTTTTGAAGAGGTAGAGCCGGTAACGATTTGCGCCATTGAAGGCTGGTGCGTTGGTGGTGGTGTTGCCTTGGCGGCGACACGAATAGCCGCCATGCCGCCGGTGCAAGTGCGAATGGTCAAACAAGGCATCAATGCCTTCGCAAATACCTTAAATCACGCAACGACCGCCATGGACTCCGATCAGTTAGCCCTCGCCTTCTCCTCCAAAGACCGCGAAGAAGGCATCGCCGTATTCCTAGAGTGTCGCCACCCTG
>JAPKAX010000245.1 GCA_028825025.1 Rhodospirillales bacterium
GGTCCTTTATTTATGGCTGCGGCCGCCTGCTGAAGTTCCGCAAGTGTAGCAATCCCTATCTCGGTTGTCGGAAGTGCCGGATTGGAAATGACATAACGTATCGCGAGCTCCGGCAAACTTGCAGCATAACCAGCCTCAATCAGCGGGATGAATTGGCGTGCACGCTGCACGTCTGTAGAGTAGTCGGTCTCTGACCCAATAGGCGCGACGGATGGCATTCCGAGCGGGTGTCTATCTTCATTGCCGGACAATGCTCCGCCAGCAAGAACACGGACGCCAATTGCGCCGACACCGCAGTCTAATGCGACATCAATGAGTTTCCCAAAATCATCGGATGGATAATTGTCAGGCACCGTTTCTCCAGCAGATGGGACAAGTAGATTATAAAAAATCTGTGCGCTGCTAAAGGCGCCGCACTCCACAAGTTTGTGCAAATCATCCGTATCGCCCTTAGCAGTAAAGCCTAAGAATCGCACCTTGCCGACCTCCCTGAGCCTTTCGAAGGCTGGTATAACGTCATCCAATACTTGTTTGAAGTTCAGCGTGCCCCGAGAATTCGAACGGCCCAAGGTATTGTGCAACTGGAAAATATCCACGTGATCGAGTTTCAGCCGATCCAGACTGGCATCAAGTGATCTGGTTATGGAGCCAGCAATGTCGGATAAATCGTCATTACTCAGGCCAACCTTGGTACTGACGACGATGCCGTCAGTATTACCGTTGAGGGCACGTCCGAGGTTCACTTCTGAAATACCGTTGCCGTAGCTCGCCGCAGTGTCAAAAAAATTAATGCCATTGTCCCGCGCCCAGGCTATGGCGCGATCCTGATCGGCGGCGGCACCCTTGGTCATTAGACCACCAACGGCACCGCAGCCAAATGTTAACCGGGAGACCCTAAGGCCTGTGTTGCCAAAATTTCGTTTTTCCATTCTCTAAATCCTTCTACATTCAACATCGGAATTCCGACACAAAAGCCTATCGTGAACAATCATGAAATCAAATTGATACGTGACCGTATGGTAAATTAATACTATTCGTTCTATCAAATGTTGGATTCAAGGTGAACGTTCACTATGTCACACCCTCGACGACCTGACGTTAACACATTAAGCTCAAACTTGAGCGTAATGCCAAGGCAGAAGTTAAGTAAAGTGATCAGGCGTATTTATTAGGAGCCATTAGCATGAGTATATTGGGAATTAAACTGTTTAAGGGCGAAAGCGCCCTTGTCACCGGAGCCGCATCAAATATTGGTCGCGCAATTGCTGTTCGGTTGGCGGGTGAAGGGGCTGATGTAACCATAACGGACATTGATAAAAATCGCCTTTCCGAAGTAGCTGATGAAATTTCTAATATCTCCCAACCACCGCGTTCCATTGTTAGTGATCTTTCAAATACTTCAGGGTGGAAAAATGTATGGAATTTCGTTGCAGATGCACCACCGGATATCTTTGTTCATTCGGCTTGCCCTCAACGTCACGAAAAGGATTTGCCCTTAAGCGTTGAGGAAGGGACTTTCGATGCAATGATTAACACCAACTTGCGCTCTGGGTTTTTCCTTGGACGGGAAGTGGCAAATGCCATGCGCAACAGAAATGTTGAAGGACGTTTGCTTTATCTCACATCTCTGCATGCGACGGAGCCGCGCAATCTTCCCCATTATTCAGCATCCAAAGCCGGAATGACGATGATGGTAAAAGAGTTTGCCCGTGAACTTGGGCCTTCAGGCATTCGGGTGAATGGAATAGCACCGGGAGCAATTCCTGGTGGAGGGTTTGCGACCAGCGAAGACAGTTTTCGGCCAAAACGAAAAATCCCAATGGGGCGTTTCGGCAACGCGGATGATATAGCGCGCTCTGCTATGGCACTATTATCAAACGATTTCATGGGATATGTGACAGGAACAACACTTATTGTCGACGGCGGACTACAACTCTTTAACTGGATTGACTTTCCAGATCAGTAACTATGCGGCCTGTGGTTATAAATATAAATTTGCGCTCAAATGATGACAAATAAATAATAATCAAAATCAATTTTAACTTTTTTAGATTTATTACCCAGAAGAAAAAAATGAACATTGAAGACCTTCGGTTAAAACTTGACACTGTATTATCCAATGCTGTTGAAAACGGCGATGTGCCCCATGCTGCTGGCGTCGTAACCAATGCAAGCGACTTGTTATATCAAGGGCAAGTTGGCCCACGCCGTCTAGGGGAAAACTCTCAACTTCAAAAGGATACGGTATACTGGATCCACTCGATGACGAAGCCTTTGACAGCCGCGTGTGTAATGCAACTTGTTGAACAAGGCCGAATAAACTTAAATGACGATTGCGGGACATTAATCCCTGCCTTAGATAAACCAAATGTTTTGGAGGGATTTGATTCCAATGGGCGACCAAAGTTACGTCCTGCACACGGCCAAATCACACTTCGCCGGCTTCTTACTCACACTGCTGGGTTTGTTTATGATAATTGGAATCAAGACCAAAGGGATTGGTTGAATTACACAGGAACCGAGAGAAGTGATTTCTATAACGACACAGCCAAATGCCCTCCACTTGGATATGACCCCGGTACGTGTTGGGAATACGGCATTAACATTGATTGGGCAGGAAAAGTACTAGAGGCTATCACAGGTCAGACGCTGGAGGTATATCTTAGAACTAATCTTTTGGAGCCTCTCGGCATGTCCTCGACGGGCTTCATGCTAACTGATGACATTCGAAACCGATTATCTGGCGTCCACTTTAGAGATACACAAGGATTAATCCACGCGGCTGATATTGGTATCCCGGAAGATCAAGACCCTCAAGATTTTACAGGTGGAGGCCAACTATATGGTTCTGCCGATGATTACGCTCGGTTCATGCGTATGATCCTAAATAAAGGAGAGCTGGATGGTATCCGTGTTCTCAATCGTGATACCGTTCAATTGATGGGCGAGAACCATATTGGTGATATTAAGGTTGGGCCTATGCCTGCAGCGATTCCAGAGAACACCTACCCGTTCGAACTCTACCCTGGCGTGGACAAACGTTGGGGACTGAGCTTCATGATTAATATGGAAGATATTCCAGGACGTCGGCGTGCTGGATCCCTCGCATGGGGTGGGTTGCGGAATACATATTTTTGGATCGATCCAGCAAGCGGCCTGAGCGCAGCACTCTTCACCCAGATGCTGCCTTTTGTCGACCCCAAAACACTGACGCTACTAGATAAATTTGAACGGGCGATCTACGAAGAAATGCAATGAGGTGCCGAACAACGATTAAAATAAAACACCCTTTCGAAAAAATGACTACGTAATTTGTAGTGATGGAAAAGGTGGCCAAGGTAATAATTCATTTTGCCAAATGCTTTGTGCTTGTGCGTTGATTTGTTGATGGCGTTGATTGCTTAACTGTGTAAAGCGTTGGCTCAATTCATTATGGCTATTTTCTAGCATCATAAAGCTGGCGTAGTGCTATAGCCTGCTAGCGCATATAGTCAAACTACCCACACTTGGATTAGCGCGCTTAAAGCGCAGTGAGCGCATATAGCATTCACTACGTGACGGCGGTGATAGCGGCGATACATGATAGAATGACCAATTTTCATATACAAATAGAAGAACTAAATCCTAATTGTACCGAAAAAAAGCATAGGGGATGCATTATAACATAGCACCCTTTACCATCAAATTGAAGTAGGACGGTGCTGTCAGACGAATGCTAACTCGTCTCACTATGGCTATAATACGTCGGATTTATACAGCGCAGCATCGCTGCCACTCAACAAGAGCCGCTTCACGTTAAATTTTAAATGTATCTCTTGAATTTAAACGTCACTCCTTATTGAGGTGGTTTAAAATAGAAGAGACAATATAGACAAATATCTGTAACTACATATGTGCCTAAACCGTAATATGGCATACTACCGTCGCATAAATGTCTGTTCCGGGCCAACAGTGGCTGTTCTAAGCAATCAAAAACATGGCCTACTTACCACATGACAACGAACATAATACAATAAATCTTCTGAAACCGTTAAAGCGGCTAATAACCAACTCATTATTCTTAATTTTCACCTTTTCCATCTGTCGCCGATGGAATATAAAATCACTATGTGCCGCGTAATGCAGTTTTCACAAACACTAAAGGAATTATAATGAATAAAACTGAACTAATCACAGCCGTTGCTGAATCATCTGACCTGTCTAAAGCTGATGCCACTTCAGCCACAGAAGCCGTCTTTGATGCGATCACTAATGCTCTGAAAGACGGTGATACAATCCAGATGATTGGTTTTGGTTCATTTAGTGTTTCTGATCGTGCTGCACGCGAAGGCCGGAACCCAAGCACAGGTGAAATAATTCAGATCGCAGCATCCAAACAAGCAAAGTTTAAGGCTGGCAAGGCACTTAAAGAAGCCGTCAACGCT
>JAPKAX010000246.1 GCA_028825025.1 Rhodospirillales bacterium
GTTTTTGCCGTTAAATTTGCAGGTGCTATGGCGGTCACTTTCTATCTCCCAATATAGCGAATTTAGATCTCGATCAGGATTATTGGCAAACGCGGTTGCGCCCTTCTTGTTTGGCTCTATACAAAGCCCGATCTGCTTGGCTGAGGGCATCTTCAAGGTATGGTGTATCTTTTTCGCATTGTCCCAAGCCAATGCTAACGGTAAATAGAATGGTTTTATCTTCTGATATTATTTCTAGTTTCATGAGCTGAATGCGCAAACGTTCTGCGATTAAGTATGCTGTATTGATACTTATTTCTGGTAAAATGATGCCGAACTCTTCACCACCTAAGCGTCCAAGAATATCTTGTTCACGGAGCATTTCGTGGCAGGCGTTAACTAAATTTTTTAGAACCGCGTCGCCGGCCGCATGGCCAAAATCATCATTGACCTTTTTAAAGTGATCGATATCCATCATCAAAATAGACAAAGGTCGCTTATACCGTTTGGATCGGGCAAGTTCTTGGTTGCCAGATTCAAAAAAGCTTCTGCGATTTTTGGCTCCTGTTAACGGGTCCGTGGCGGCTAACAATCGCATTTCGCGTTCGCTAGCACGCAAAGCCGCGTCTAGTTTTTTACGTTCTGTAATGTCGGTATTAATTTCACCAACGCCGGTGAGTTTTCCGTTGGCAGAAAATACAGGAAACCGTTCACTGATAAAAGTGTGGAGCTGCCCATCAGACTCAATTGGATTAATTTCGAACTGCATAGCGCCGCCGCTTGCTAATACCGCTTTATCTTGAGTGATAATCGTAGCAGCCACATCACTGGTGTATATATCATGCACAGTTTTCCCGATCGTTTCGGCGCGGTCTACACCCCTGTTTTTGCAGAAAATATCATTGACCATTACATAACGGCCATCGTTATCTTTAAGGGTAATTGGAGAAGAGGCGTTTTCTGTAATTGCTAACAAGCGGGCATTACTTTCTAGCATTTCATCTTCGGCGGCTTTTCGGCCTGTGATGTCGCGGATTGTACCGACATATCGAATGGCTCTGCCTGTCTCGTCGCGAAGTGAGATTCCGTTTTCCGCAACCCATCGATATTTATTGTCCCGGTCCTGCAGCTGGAACTCCATTCTAACCCTTTTGGTATGGCCTTTAAAATGGGCAACAGTATTGTTTCGATGAGAAACGATATGGTCGGGATGAATTGATTCCCGCATCGTTTCCGGTTTAATGAATTGTTCGTCATAACCCAATAAATAAGAAAGTTGTTCAGAAATAAAAAGTTCATCTTTGTCGATGTTCCATTCATAAGCATGTTCCATCGTTGCTTTGATGAAAAAATTAAGGTGTTCAATTTTTTCCAAAAGATCGGTTTTGGACATGTCTTCGATGTTTTTGATTGAGGAAGAATTGTTTTTCAATCTTATGCCCTCATGCATACTTACTATTTAAACGACAACAGAATTAAATAAAATGCCCACTTTTTGTTTTTTTAGTCTCCAGGTAGGCTTCATTATGGTGGTTCGCTGGAAATGCATGAGCAACACGTTCGTTAACGCTAACTCCACAGCGCACAAGGCCGGAAACTTTTTCTGGATTGTTAGTCATTAAGCGAACTTGATCAAATCCTAAATGTTCGAGCATTCGGGCGGCTGGCAGGTAAATTCTCTCGTCTGCATCGTAGCCTAATTGTTCGTTGGCATCCATTGTATCAAAGCCGCGGTCTTGAAGCTCGTAAGCACGTAATTTGTTGACCAAACCAATGCCGCGCCCTTCTTGAGCTAAATATAAAAGGATTCCAGCGCCGCGGTTTGATATTTCACTTATGGCGCCACGCAACTGGTCGCCACAATCGCATCGTAAACTGCCCAATAAATCACCCGTGAAGCATTCAGAATGAATGCGGGTTAAGACAGGCTCATCCGGTTGCGGATCCCCTATAATAATGGCTAAATGCTCAAGCCCGCCGTCCCAAGGCCGAAAGGCAACAATGCGGGTTTGTTCGGCGTTCATTAATGGAACGCGGGCATCGCTTACGGGCTTTAGGCTGCGTGCGGCGACAATTTCATATTGAAAGATATCGCCTGCATCCACTCGCAACAAATCATGGCGCATGCACCAAGAGGCCAAATCGTCGGCCTTCGGGTCGCGGATAACGGCGGTAACAGCGGCTGGTAAAAGCCGCGCCAATTTGGTTAAAAGAACTGACGCTGAATTACAATCGTGGGCGGTTGACGGGCGGACATCGATATCGATTTGGGTTAAATCACAATCGGCCAAAGGGTCAGCGAGCTCTTGTATGGTTTCAGCTGTAATTGGGGGGGTGGTATTGAGCGTCACAATGTCGCCGATGGGACTTTTTAAACCCAAAATGGCGGCACGCCGGGCGGTAAGAGCTAAAATTGCTTCACTTGTCGCCAGCATTGATATTTCAGACAAAGCATCATTAGTTACGCTTTCAGCAGCGCGCATCAGCACCGCAGCACCGCCTCCTCCTTGTACAGCAACGATCCGGCCTCGCCTTAATTCCGAAATGGCCCGATCAACAGACAGCAATGAAGCCGTCTCGCGGCTTGCGGGCATGGATGGGTTTTTAAAATTTGGTCGCCGTTCAGTCATGATTTCTCTAATCTATCGTATGCGTTTACATCTTTATTATACGAATATAGCTTAATGCACTACAATCCCTTGAAAACATTCTATATATTTAACCTGAGATGTCGTTAAATCAAATTAGATTTTGCGATAATGTAGTTTTGCATGAAAATAAGTAACAGAAACGTCTTTTATAATTTGGGGCAAATGCACATGACATCGGAACGACGGATATTAATTGTTGATGACGACGACACTTTGCGCGAAATGTTGAGCGAGCAATTGCAATTGCATGAGGAGTTTTTGACGACCACGGTCGGAACGGCCAAAGAATGCCTGGAATTGGCAAAAACAGATTATTTTGATGTGATTTTGTTGGATGTGGGTTTGCCCGATATGGACGGCCGTGAAGTGTGTCGTTTGATGCGTCGCAACGGCGTAACATCACCCATTTTGATGCTGACAGGCGCGGATACAGACGCCGATACGATTTTGGGGCTTGATGCGGGTGCTAATGACTATATCGCAAAGCCGTTCCGTTTAGGTGTCTTATTGGCCCGATTGCGGGCACATATTCGCCAGCATGAACGCAGCGACGATGCGGTATTTACCATTGGTCCCTATACGTTTCAGCCTGCAAATAAACTTTTATTGCGTGAATCTGACCAACGCAAAGTCCGTTTGACTGATAAAGAAACGGCAATTTTGAAATATCTGTATAGAGCGGGAGATAAAGTCATCAGCCGGGATGTTTTATTAGATGAGGTTTGGGGTTATAACGCAAGCGTAACGACACATACTCTTGAAACCCATGTTTACCGCTTGCGGCAAAAAATCGAGCGCGACCCATCCAACGTAACAATTTTAATTACTGAGCCCGGCGGATATCGATTAGAGCAATAACAGATAAGGTAAAAAACTTAGAAAGCATCCAAACACCAGAAAACGAAATTCATCGACTTCAGAAACTAGAAACCTACCAAACACTGCATAGATCTTGATAAGAAGTATTTGACCGTATTAGAAGAATTGTTGCAGAAACGACAGGGGTTCCAATTGCTCTGATTTCGCTGGTGGATCGTTAACGCCAATGGTTTAAATCTAATTATGGACTTGGTGCGACAGAAACACCGCACGATATTGCGTTTTGTTCTAATGCAATCTTGGGGAACGAAACTTTTGAAGTCCCCAATACATCCGATGATCCGTGATTTGTGGACAACCCGTTAGTAACAGAAGCACCATCTATTCGGTTTTATGCGGGAATGCCTCTGACGACCCCTGATCGATATAATTTGGGTACTTTGTGTGCAATTGATTATGTCCCGCGCGAATTAAGCAAAAGTCATCGCCAACTTCTTCAAGATCTAAGTCAGGCTGTTACTGATGAAATGGAGCTTATCACCGCTTTGCAGAATACCTTAAAAACATGTGATTTGGCAGCAAAAACGCATGCGGTGAAAGAAGAATTTATTTCAAACGTGACGCACGTATTGCGCACACCGTGGACATTCATCCGTGGATCTTTGGGGCTTATTAACGCAGGGGGTATGGTAGATGTACCCGAAGTCTTTAAAGAGCCATTAGAAATTGTTGACAGTAATACAACGGCTTTATTAGGTTTAAGAAACGAGTTGCTTGCCGCTCAAAAATTAAACTCCGGGTATATAGAATATGATTGTAAGCCTCTAGTGATTGGTGATTTGATAAAAGAAGTTTGCGAAAATATAGGGGGAATTGCCGATGAATTAAAAATTCAAATTTTCTTTGATACCGACCTGAAAACGTCAATCACTAGAGGCTTACAATCATATTCTATATACCCGGAGTTTAAT
>JAPKAX010000247.1 GCA_028825025.1 Rhodospirillales bacterium
AGTCGGATTGGCGTCTGCTAAGTCCCATGTTCTACCTGTGGCATTCCATTTCCACCGAATTCACGCAGCATGTTGCGATAAGGGAGTGTATCGCTGGCAATTGTATAAACCAAATCACCGTTCGCTTGGCAGGTCTCAGTGATTGTAAAGTTCGCATCGATTAGCAGCTGACGATCATTATTGTCAGGAGAACTCATGAAGCCACGACTTAAACTGTATAGGGTGGTTTATGCTGCCCGGTTGGTGATAGGGTGAAAACTTCGTAGCCGTCGGATGTGACGCGCAAAGAATGCTCGAATTGCGCTGATAAGGATTTATCACGGGTAACGGCGGTCCATCCGTCTTCCAGAATTTTCACATCGTAGCGGCCTGAATTGATCATCGGCTCGATCGTGAACATCATACCTTCACGTAAAATGTCACCTTCGCCGGGGTTGCCGTAATGCATAACATTGGGCGCTTCGTGGAAAACTTGGCCCAAACCATGTCCACAAAAATCGCGCACAACAGAAAAGCGTTCTTTTTCTGCAAAGGTTTGAATGGCGTGACCAACATCGCCTAATGTGGCGCCCGGTTTGACTTGCCGGATACCTTCCCACATGGCTTCAAACGTGACTTCAATAAGGCGTTCAGCTTTGCGGTTAATTTTACCAACAGGGAACATTCGGCTGCTGTCCCCGTGCCATCCGCCAACGGTAGGGGTCACGTCGAGATTTAGAATGTCTCCGTCTTTTAATTTTTTATCACCAGGTATGCCGTGGCAGACAACATGATTGACGGATGTACATACAGATTTAGGGAACCCGCGATAACCTAAAGGGGCGCAAATGCCGCCGCGTTCCATAATGAAATCATGGCACAATTTATCAATGGCATTGGTTGTAACGCCAGGAACAATGTGTGGTACTATGAAATCGAGGGTTCGGGCCGCCAGAAGTCCTGCGACACGCATTCCTTCAAATGCGTCTTCACCATGTAGTTTGATATAGCGCCCATCATCCGCGACCGCTCGTGTTGTTTGTTCTTGCATCAATATATTTCGCCAGTTTGTAAGTGTCTATTATTCATCAGATTATAAAAGGCTTAGCAGCGCAGATCAACCAAGTGCTTCAACTCGGTGTGTTATGTTAATTTCTTTTTCGTCTAATTTACAGGTATAACCAATAACCTCGACGCCTGCTGCTGTCGCTTTGTCATACGCATTGCCATATTCAGGATCAATGTCGCGGGCCAAGTTAAATGCATCACAATCATTGCGTTGGACCAAATAAAGCATCACTGCCCGATGGCCTTCCGCTACCATATCAGTAAGTTCGACCAAGTGTTTTGCCCCACGGGCTGTAACTCCGTCTGGGAATTCCGCAGGCTCAGATCTGTCTAGATTCCGTTTCATTGTAACGTTTTTAATCTCGACATAACATTTTGTGCCGTCGGCATTTTCCAATAAAATATCGATACGTGAATTTTTGCCATATTTAACTTCGCGGCGTTGGGTATCATACCCCTGTAATTCTAAAATTGTGCCATCGGCTATGGCATCGAACACGAGTTTATTGGGATGGGCTGTGTTTACGCCAACCCATGCATCTCCAACGCGCAGCAATTCCCAAGTAAATTTAAGTTTTCGATCTGGATTGCAGGCCGGGCTGATCCAGACTTCAGATCCGGGTTCGTTGACGCTTTTCATCGAGCCAGAATTTGCGCAATGGGCCGTAACCACATCACCATTTTCCAATTCTACATCCGCCATAAAGCGCTTGTAGCGTTTGATAAGCTTGCCCTTGATGAGCGGATCTAAAAATTCCATAAGATGAAGATAGTTAGAGCGGGGGTGAACGACAAGAGGGAAATCGTTCTAAACGGGACGCTCCCCCATTAAAGTAACGCGCTCCAAATAACGAGGGTCATCTCCATAATCGTCAATAGCAAAATGCATCATTGTCCGATTATCCCACATGGCTAAGTCGTGCTCTTGCCAAATTTGGCGGAAAATATATTTAGGTTTCGTCATGTGCTCATAAAGAAATTTTAAAAGAGCATCGCTTTCCGCTTGATCAAATCCATCTAGATGTGAGGTTTGGCCCGGATTAACAAATATTGATTTGCGCCCCGTATCGACGTGGGTCCGAATGACCGGATGCAAAGCTTTATTTGCGCCATCTAAGTCGTCATTAATAACGACTGGATTTGTATATTGTGTGGCTGCGGCAACGGCGAAGTCATGGACAGCATGCAGGGGGGCTAAAAGGTCTTTCATTGCTTGCGATAAGTCTTCGTAAGCCGCGGTTCCGTCTGCGAATAAAGTGTCGCCACCAACAGAAGGAATTTGTTTGGCATATAAAATAGACGCGGCTGCCGGTTCTTCGCGAAAGCTGACATCTGAATGCCAATACGTCCCAGCACCCTTGCGGCCTTTTGGAACTCCTTTTTTGTTGACCTGATTAGAGACGCAATAAAGTTCGGGATGGTCTGGGTGCAAATAACGGCTAACCGTATCTTGCATAGGAACGCCTTCTGGGCTCCCAAATAGAGTACCAAACTGGCGGCTGAAATCAATGTGTTGTTGGCTGGTTAAGTGTTGATTCCTGAAAACCAACATGCCGCCTGACTTATTCCAAAGGTCCTTGAGCTCTGCAATCAGCTCATCGTCAAGTGGTTCCGATAAATCGAGCCCTCGAATCTCCGTTGTGCCCAACATCGAAAGTTTTTTAACAATATGATTGCGGCGCATTAAACTACCTTTTTGTGAATTGGGTTTATCTAAGCTTAAGGGGCATCATCCATAAATACATTCCCCAATGAAACTTGACCACTGCCGGGCCGCAAGGGCTTTTGCTGACTTTCATCCGGCACCCAAGCTGTTAAATATATAATTTCAAACGTTGCGGGCATGCGGCCTTCATCGTTTGTGAATTTTTTAGCATAAATTTCGGCTGCTCGCATCATTGTCGCGCGGCGGCTGAAGGTTTTTCGGCGATGCACATTAGAATTGGTTTCTCCCATGCCGCGCAAATCAGTCATTAGCTTTAATGGGTTACCATAGGAAACTGTGATAGTTTCCGTATCTGCTACAGGTAGCGCAAACCCAGCACGCCCTAATAAATTGCCCGCATCTTTAATCTCTGCAAAAGGAGATAAACGGGGGCTTAATCCGCCTTCGATTTCGATTTCAGCATCCCTTAACGCTTCACCCAGTTCGTTAAGTGTCTCGCCACCCAGCATTGCCGCTAAAAATAATCCATCGGGTTTAAGGGCGCGGCGAATTTGAGTAAATGCGCCGGGCAAATCATTGACCCAGTGAAGGCTCAGGTTCGAGATTACAAGATCAAGTGATTGTTCCTTGAATGGCAAAAACTCTTCATCACTGGTTAGGCTTGCAGCTCCATTATTTGCGTGCGCCAATTCTGCCATTTTTGGAGAAAAGTCAGAGTTAATCAAAGTTTCAACAGCACTTCTATCCGGTATATACGCTGCCATATTGCCACCATGACAGCCCAAATCTACGGTGATTGGGAAGGTTCGCGTGATGTCTTGTAAGCGGTCCCCTAAGCGTGCGGCCACTTCTTGGAATAGGAAGTTGAAATCGGCATAGCTGGCTGCTGCGCGATCGCGATGATGGCGCACAGACCGACGATTGAATATGTTCATTATTTCAGACATGCTGATCTTATGACACAGACCAAGCCATCCTTAAATGACCCAATTGAAGAAAATTTAACGCGGACCACTTTTTAAGACATTGCAAAGTGGCGGTTGATACCTTGTTGCCGAAACGCTGTTATTCTTGCTGGGGCATTTTTGGGGTGTCTGGTGGGTTGTGCAATGTGTATAGGGAGGAGGTACCTTTTATTTCAACCCCTCAATGCCAATGTTGTGGACGGACGTTTGAGTTTGGTCCCTGTTTTGATGCGGAAGAAGACATGCAATGTGGGGCATATATCCGAATAACACCGATCTATGACCGGGCGCGGTCTTACATGGTTTGCGTTGATGCGTGCCGTTCTGGGGTGGAGCTGTTGGAAACGACGGATGTTATAGCCCCGGTGCCGTTTCATTGGAGCCGCATGTGGTCGCGCAAATTTAACCAATCAGCTGAACTTGCCCAGTATTTGGCGCAAATCGCCCAAATCGCAGATGCCCCTGATATCATCCGCCGTAAACGTTGCATCCTGTCTCAAGCAGGGCTTGGGGCGAAAGCCTGAGTTAAAAATGTCCGTGGCGCTTTTCCCGTGTCCAAAAAGGCCTAGATCAAATTACAGGCAAACGTGTTAGCTGATCGACGACGTCATGAAGACAGTATCAACGCTCAGCGCGTGCGCAAGGGTCTTACTTTGGGCTTGGGCATCTGGGGTGGATGTGTTGACCTTGGCGCGGGTGGTTCGGTTTGAGCTGGATAGATAACC
>JAPKAX010000248.1 GCA_028825025.1 Rhodospirillales bacterium
TGCGCAGTTGGTCGAAAGCGTTCTTAAAACGATGGGCGTCAGCAATATTGATATCGCTGTCAACGGATCAAAAGCACTTACAAAAGTCAAACTAAAGCGGGAACGCTACGATATGATCGCTAGTCATCTAGATATGCCGATTATGAATGGGCTAGATTTTGCAAAAAGAAGTCCACGCTGATTACCCATTGACAACCATCGTCATGTTGACCGCCCACACAGGTACAAAAGCCTTTAATGACGCTACCGTGTTTGCAGTGCAATATCGCACTTGCGAAAAATGTGTTTTGAATAAGGAACAGCTTATATGCTTTACCAAGCTTACGAATTAACTCATGCGGCTTTGGCCCCTTACCGCGCCATGAGCCAATTTGTAGAATATATGAACGCGAGTATATACAATCCCGTTTCATATACGCCCATGGGAAAATCTATTTCAGCAGCGTGTTCGGTCTTTAATTCCATTACTAAGCGATATGGCAAACCCAAATGGGGCATTTCAGAAACAATCCAGGGCGGTAAATCTCTACATATCCACATTGAGACTGTTCATTCCACTCCGTTTTGCGACCTGATTAAATTTCAAAAACAACAATCTCCCAAGCAATCCACAACCGACCCCAAAGTCCTGATTGTTGCCCCCTTATCCGGCCATTACGCGACCCTTTTACGCGGCACAGTCAGCGCAATGCTTCCAGACCACAATGTCTATGTGACCGATTGGCACGACCCCCGTGATATTCCTTTATCGGCTGGTGATTTTGACTTAGAAGACCACGTAGACACGCTCATCGATTTCATTCAGTTTTTAGGGCCTGACGTCAATATTATTGCCGTTTGCCAACCTTCTGTTTCTGTTTTGGCGGCAGCGGCAATCATGGCTGAGGATAACGATCCGTGTCAGCCAAAAACAATGACCTTAATGGGTGGACCTATTGATACACGGGTCAACCCAACAGCCGTCAACCGGCACGCTGAAAAGCACGATCTTTCTTGGTTCAAACAAAATGTGATCTCCCACGTTCCTTATCCTCACCCCGGGGCTATGCGCTCCGTTTATCCAGGGTTTCTTCAGTTGTCTGGGTTCATGGCAATGAATTTAGACCGCCATGTGGATGCCCATGTAGGTTTGTATAACCATTTAGTCGATGGCGATGGCGATTCAGCAGATCAACACCGTAGTTTTTATGACGAATATCTATCGGTTATGGATTTACCGGCTATATTTTTCTTGCAAACGATTGATGTCGTATTCAAAAACCATAAGTTAGCCAAAGGCGAGATGATGCACCGTGGGCGCGCGGTTGACCCAAGCAAAATCAACAAGACAGCTCTGATGACTGTTGAGGGCGAAAATGATGATATTTGTGGCGTTGGACAAACCAGTGCGGCTCATGCCCTGTGTTCTCAGCTAAAATCATCTCAAAAGATTGAATTTGTTCAACCAGGTGTCGGGCATTATGGCGTCTTTAACGGCCGGCGCTGGCGTGAAGAAACGCAACCGAAAATCGCTAAATTCATCCAAGCCCAAAAATAATACATTTCTTTTTGAGCACTCCTTTAGCAAGCAATTTTATTGCATTGCATAGACAGCAGCCGCTTTGATGAACTAGGGTATTAACCAAACCTTATAGGAGATCATCATGAAAACCCGCGCCGCTGTTTTGTTAGAAAGCCATCGTCCCAAGCCGTATGCGAGCTCTAAACCGATTAAAATAATAGAGATCAATTTGGAACCGCCCGGCGAAGGCGAAGTCTTGGTTAAAATGAGTGCCGCGGGCGTTTGTCATTCAGACCTGTCTGTTGTTAACGGAACCCGCGTTCGTCATTTGCCCGTTGTTTTAGGGCATGAAGCTTCAGGCGTGGTTGAAGAAGTTGGCGCTGGCGTTAAGAACTTCAAATCGGGCGACCGAGTGGTATTTGCTTTTTTGCCATCGTGTGGCAATTGCGGCGAATGCTTGTCGGGTCAACCATCAAATTGCGCTCCCGGTCATGCGGCGAATGCAGCTGGAACCTTATTAAGCGGCGCGCGGAGATTATCCCTAAACGGAAAGTCCCTTGCCCATCAGGCCGGTGTATCGTGTTTTGCTGAATATGCAGTTTCTTCGGAACGTTCACTAATCAAAATAAATGATAGCATTTCATTACATGAAGCCTCTTTATTCAGCTGTGCCGTGATGACCGGGGTTGGTGCCGTTCTCAATACAGCCCAAGTTAGGCCAGGTGCTTCAGTCGGTGTTGTTGGTTTGGGGGGCGTTGGTTTGAGTGCGCTTTTGGCAGCAAAAATGTTGGGTGCTGAAAAAATTATTGCCATTGATCCTGTCGAAAGCAAATTGGCTCTGGCCCGTGATTTGGGGGCAACACATACCTTTAATGCAAACGATCCCTATTGCGTTGATGCAGCCCGCGATGCGACAGATGGCGGCGTTGAATATGCGTTCGAGATGGCAGGTTCGGTTGCGGCCATGGACACAACATACCGCATCACCCGGCGTGGCGGCACAACGTGCTCGTCCGGGCTTAGCCATCCAGACCACCAGTTTTCCTTATCGCACCTCAGTTTGGTTGCTGAGGAGAAAACAATAAAGGGCAGTTACATGGGATCGTGTATACCGGCTCGCGACATTCCACGCTACATATCAATGTATCAACGCGGCCTTTTGCCCTTAGAAAAGTTGATCAGCGCCCATATAAAGTTAGATGACATCAACGAAGCTTTCGATACCCTTGATGCGGGTGAAACAGTTCGGCAAATAATTACCTTTTAAACTAAAAAATAGGTAAATTCGGATACCCATTGCGATTTTATTTAATTTCGCTTAAGATTTGAAAAAAGAGCCCAAGTTTGACGATCGTTTTCTTTACTAGAACCTTTTCGTCTTCAAAAAAGTGGCCTTAAAACAAACACGCGACAGTCGCGAGTTGAGTAAACAGGGAAAGAGAAAGAATATGCCGAGCGGTACTGTAAAGTGGTTTAATGCCACAAAAGGATTTGGTTTCATCGAGCCATCAGATGGCGGAAGTGACGCCTTTGTCCACATCACGGCTGTGCAACGCGCAGGACTTGATGGGCTAAGAGAAGGTCAAAAAGTTGAGTATGAGCTAATTCCGGGGAACAACGGAAAAGAAGCTGCGGACAATTTGGTTGCACTTGATTAAACAAATCTAAAGAATTGAATTATAAAAAAGAAAGAAAGTTGCTCTCTTTTTTCTAAAAGCACTTCGAATTGCAGGCCTTTATTCAGATTTTAGCGCCAATGATTGTGGGTGCGCAAAGATACGGTTCTGATCATCGAACGCCCACGGACGCCCTCGTGCGTCGACAGCAACTCCCACCATTGAGCCCTCGAACAAATCCCATCCCCGACCATTCCAGCCATAAATATGTGGTTCATCGTCCTGTTTATTTTTTTGCAGAACAATCCACGGAACACCGTTTGCTGCAACAGAAATATCATTGGCGGATCCCGGGGCAGGCTCCCACAGTTCGCGGGTTAAGCGTGAAATTTGTTGGCGATCATTTACAATCCATGGATTTCCCTTAGGCCCGGTCGATATTCGAACTGCTGCACCCGGGACTTCCAACCAATTGTGAATTCCCCATTTATAAATGGCAAATCCACCGGGCTTCTTTTTCGTTCCGATCATCCAAATACGACCACTGGCACCGACACTAATATCTGTTGCTTTGCCCGGCATTAATGACCACTTACCCGCACCCCATCGCAGTAAATTATTCTGCTTATCAACAATCCACGTATTTCCAGTAGGCCCGGCAGAAATTCGGGTGGCGTTTTCTCCAACTTGAACCCAAGCCGCACCATCCCATTTTTTAACGGCCCCATCAGTTGCGACAATCCACGCCACACCTTCCATAGAAATATCCAAATCAATGGCATCTCCAGGAATTTGCTTCCAGGTAAAACCATCTGGTTTTTCGCGGGTTTGATTGATGAATGCTGGAATCGAGGCAATACAGGCCAAAATAACAAGAGCGGGTAAAACAAGGCGCTTAAAGGTTAAGCTCAAAACGGGGGACTTTCGTTTTATGGGGTTAAGTTTGAGCGCAATCTATTCCTTACGGTGTCAGATCAACAGCAAAAACTTCGATTAACATTTTCTCTTTTTTTCAAAGGTAAGGTCAGTGATTATCAACTAAATTCAATTCACATAGGAACAACACAGGGCACTTACAGGCCCACTGCCTACTTCTCAATAGCTGATTTATACGTCTGGTAAGTCGACGGTTTGTGGGTCTGGAAGTGCCATGTGTTGTTCCTATGTGAATTGAATTTAGTTGATAATCACTGACCTCACCTTTGAAAAAAAAGAGAAAATATTAATCGAAGTTTTTGCTGTTGATCTGACACCGTAAGGAATAGCTTACGCTCG
>JAPKAX010000249.1 GCA_028825025.1 Rhodospirillales bacterium
AATTTAATCCAGATTTTTTTGATCCAAAAATCGTTGCACAGGCTAGGATCTGTCTAGCGACAGATGAAGAGAATCCCGATGGCGTAAGCATGGGTGTCGTTGAAAATCTTCTAATTAGCTTACTTCGTTCTGGACAGGAAATCAGAGAAGATATTACGTCGAAGGAGGGGCGGCTTCTACTTGGAAAGGGAACGGTTCTCTCAAAAAATCATATTAAACGCCTCAAGGTATTTGTTGAATCCGCAAAGATTAATGAACCCATACGCACAGTGGCATACCATTACGAAAGCGGTGAAAAACGGCATTTTTGGATATGGTCTTCTTTATTGGGTTTTCAATTACAGGCATGTCTTTTTCGTCACACCAATTGTTTGACCTTGTTTCACGAAATATCTTTACACCAATTGTTTGACCTTGTTTCACGATATATCTTTTTTAACAGCATCACTTAGCTTTGTAGAGTTTGATTCTTTGGCTTCTCGGCCCTTCAACCTTTATTTTGATCCTTTTTATTCTCTGGGCCAGTCCAATAAGCGTTTCACCACAACTAATATTCTTGAAATTTTTCTAAATTTATTGAGTTTATTTGAGGGTCTATAAAAAAGGTAAAAAATATCTTTTTATTATAGTTTTTTGAAAACTATAATTACTGTTTGAGATAATTCCAGTAGCGATACGCTTTTCATAATCACTCATGACTTTAAGAGTAATTTCTTTGAACGTCTTAACAACAACATCAAATCCTCTTCATGGAGGATACACAATTTATGGCATTCTTTAACAGATTCAAAATCAGTAGTTCTTGAATACTTTCTGATATACCTATTTATAAATCCTGAGATACTAAGTTGGTAATACCATATCTTTTTTTCTTCATTTATCTTGTATAAAACAACACAACCATCGTTAAAGAAACGTTGATCAATTTGGTAAGCCATTTGCTAAACCTTTAGTAGCGTTTTAGTGATTTTAGCTATTTTTACTCTATTAGAAGTGTTTTTGTAGAAACTTAGAAGATCAAGAATTATACTTATGTACCTGATAATAAATGATTTATTTGCCATTTGTTATATTTATCTATAATCATTGCCCAACGTCAGGTCCTTTGCTGACCGTTTGGCTGAAGACATGAAAGCACTTCAAAGCCAAGACATCGGTGTGATTGCGATTATGTCCAATGACTTAGATGAATATCCTGAGTATATGTTTGAAACCATGAAACGCTTTGGTCAAAAACATAATTTTTTTCTTTCCTTATGTGATTGATGATAGCCAAATTATAGGCCGCGCTTATAATGCAGAATGTACCCCTGATTTATTGGCTGCAATGCCAATTTAGAGCTTAAATACCGAGGGCGATTGGATAATTTAGGCGCTAGCATGCCTAAACTAGAAAGCAAACATGAATTGTTAAATGCGATGGAACATGTCATCTGGACACAAAATGGCCCAATTGATCAAACTCCGAGCATTGGATGCTCGATTAAATGGCGGAATTCTATATAAAACGTGATAAGCGGGTTTGCGTTACCCGCTATCAATGGATATTTTAGCTACCGCATACCAAGTGTGGCGCAATTATTTTGAAACGGGTGCATCCAACTACTTGGTTGCAAACGTGAATTTGAAGGAGTGGCCAGTGGCCGACGAATCAGACGTATTATTCCAAGAGATCGAAGACGATCTACGCCAAGAACAGACAAACAAGTTATGGACTGATTATGGCAAATATATTGTTGGTGCTGCCATAGCGCTCGTTATCGCTGTTGCAGGTTTCCAGGGCTGGAAAAACTACGACTTGGAAAAACGCCAAGTCGCAGGGGAAGCCTTTGCTTCCGTTCAACAGCTGATTGCTGATAAAAAGTCAGATGAAGCACTGAAAGCTTTTTCTGCCATATCAGCAGAGGGAGGTGGATATGGTGTTTTGGCAAAGTTCCGTGGCGCTGCATTGATGAGCGAATCAGGAGATTTAGCCGGAGCAATCAGTACCTATCACCAAATTGTAAAAGATGAAAACGTCAACCCTTACTATAAGGGCATGGCTGTCATTGTTGGCTCATTTGCTGAATTAGACGCGAAAGATGGCGATACGACTTTGATTGATCAAACGGGAGCATTTAATAATGCAACAAGCCCATGGCGGCACAGTGCACGAGAAATTTTGGGCTTAAGCGCTTTGAAAAATGGCGACAGATCAAAAGCCGCAGAATACTTCAAAACGATTACTGAAGATGCAACAGCACCAAAAGAAACAAAAGATCGAGCTGGCGAAATGCTAACGATTGTTAGCAAGTAACTTAAGTAAATCGAGTAAGATACACGCAAAATTATAACGGGATTTGCGATGAAAAAAATATTTGTCATGGCCCTCAGCGTCTTGGTTTTAGGCGGTTGCGACCAATTTAAGCCAAAACAAATTCCATTAAAGGGTGAGCGCGTCTCTGTGCTCCAACATGATCGTTCTTTGTCTGCTGATGCTGAAGTCGCGGGAAAACAAATCTTGCTTCCAGCCCCCTCGCTCAATGTGGCATGGCCACAAGCTGGTGGATACGCCAACCACGCAATGCACCACGTTCAAGTTAGCGATAATTTGAAAAAAATATGGTCAGCCGATATAGGTGCTGGAACGAACACAGAAGAGCGCTTGGGTGGCGAGCCAGTGATATCGAATGGAATTATCTATACCATCGATACAGAATCGAAAGTTACTGCTTTTGATACAAAAACTGGAAAACAGTTATGGCGAACAGAAACAACCCCAGAAGATGAAGACGATGGCCATATTAATGGCGGTTTGGCGACGGATGGCATCCACATATTTGTGACGACAGGATTTGCCCAAGTCATTTCCTTAGATGCTGCAACGGGTAAAGAAATTTGGCGCAAATCATTAGATGCGCCCATGCGGGCAGCACCTACTGTGCGCGGTGGCCGGGTGTTTGCTGTAACTTTGAACAATAAAACCTTTGCCCTTAACTCCGAAACGGGGGAAGAGCTTTGGGCCCATTCAGGCCTTCCTGAATCAGCGAGTATTTTAGGTGCTGCAAGCCCGGCTGTCGACCGGGGTATTATTGTTGTTCCTTATTCGTCTGGGCAATTGGTTGCTCTTCGTGCCGAAAATGGCCGCCTTTTATGGGAAGAGTCACTTTCCGCTGCAAGGCGCACTGAGCTTATCTCAACTCTGGCCGACATTCGGGGCCGTCCCGTAATTGACCGCAATCGAGTGATTGCCATGAGCCATGGTGGTCAAATGGTATCGATCGATTTACGTACAGGACGACGCATATGGTCGCGCGAAATTGGAGGATTAGAAAGCCCTTGGGTTGCAGGTGATTACATTTTTGCATTAACCAATCAGGCCGAAGTCATTTGCATAGATCGCGAGACTGGGCGCGCATATTGGGTTCAAGCGCTACCCCGGTTTGAAGATCCTGATGACCTAGAAGAACCAATCGTTTGGACAGGTCCAATCTTAGCAAGTGACCGCCTAATTGTTGCCGGATCAAACGGTGAAGCCATGGCAATATCGCCATATTCAGGGAAGATTTTGGGTATTATTGATATGCCAAATCGGGTTTCTGTACCTCCAGTTGTTGCCAATGGTAGCGTCTTTTTCTTGGCAGACGATGCTGAATTGGTCGCTTACCGATAATCACTTACGTATTCCAAAATGGGCTACGAAACATGAAATTTTATAAATTATGACCTTTACTGTCGCTATCATCGGCCGCCCAAACGTTGGCAAGTCAACTCTGTTTAATCGCCTGACCGGTAAACAACATGCTATTGTTGATGATACGCCGGGTGTTACGCGTGACCGGCGAGAAGGGGCTGGTTCTATATCCGATTTGGAATTTGGCTTAATCGATACAGCGGGCCTTGAAAATGCCTACGATGACAGCTTAGAAGCCCACATGCGTGAGCAAACAGAAATGGCGATTGAAGGCGCTGATGTAACGCTGTTTCTGGTCGACGGGCGTGCGGGCGTTACCCCACTAGATGAGTTTTTTGCCAATTGGCTGCGTAAACAAAAAACGCCAACCTTGCTGGTCGTCAATAAATGCGAAGGAAAAGCGGGTCGTGGTGGCCTATATGAATCCTATGGATTGGGTTTAGGCGAACCCATAGCTTTTTCAGCCGAACACGGCGAAGGGTTATCAGAACTTTATGAAGCCCTAGAACCGTATGCAAATTCGGGTGTTGATGAGCTTGAAGACATCGATATCTATACAGAAATCAGTGACGAAGGTTTAGAAGACGAGGAAGAAGAAAAAGAAGTTCGCCCTCTAAAACTTGCGATCATTGGCCGTCCGAACGTTGGAAAATCGACAATGATCAATAAACTGTTGGGCCAAGAACGTCTTTTAACAGGTCCTGAAGCC
>JAPKAX010000250.1 GCA_028825025.1 Rhodospirillales bacterium
GCTTTTTAAAAGAGCTTTTTCAGCTAACATTTCATCTAACGCGCCGTACATGTCACTAAAGGCGCGCTGCAACCGTTCATGTTCTAGGGCAGGGTCGTTTGCGACCATTTTTCCAATATTTACGCGTAACGAATGAAGGAAGGCACGCCCCATGCCTAGCCCCTCGCTCAGTAATATTCCTTTAATACGAAGCAGATTGGTTGATTGTTCATCAAGGGCTGATGCTTCACTTTTTAAGGCATTGGCACCGCCATCAATGAGCTCGGCCAAAACCATAGCAACGGTTTGCAAGTTTTCGACTTCTTCGTCGATATAATCGCGTTGTGTTCGGTTTTGAACGTCCAACACGCCAATGACGCGGCCACCGCGTAAAATGGGAACGCCCATTAAGGAGCTATATTTTTCTTCCCCAGTTTCAGGACGATAGGCAAAATTTGGATGTGCTTATACATCAGCTAAGGCAAACGGGCGCCCCGAGGCCGCAATATCAACAATAATTCCTTCGCCAACACGAAGAAATGCATTGTGCACGGCTGAAGCCTTAAGGCCTTTCGTCGCGTAAAGCTCTAACCGATCATCGGATCGGCAAATGTAAATAGAGCATACTTCTGCAACCATGTATGTTGCAATTAACTTACTAATTTGATCGAACTGTGCCTGATTTTCATCGGCACTCGCCATGACATTGCGGACCCTAGCAAGTAATTGCCGGGGTTCAGAGACAAGCGAGCCTCTATGACTTAGGACTGGACCATCGGCCATAAAAGTTACTTACCCCGCTTACATAAATGAAATTATGTGCCCGTGGTTTTTTAATGATCTGGGCTTGTCATTAAAATGCTAAGACAGACATGGCCGGTTTTTACGCTGCGTCCAGTCCATAGGCCGTATGCAATGCCCGCAAAGCCAATTCTGTGTATTCTTCATCAATCAAAACACTGACTTTGATTTCTGAAGTCGAGATCACTTGGATGTTGATGCCTTTTTCAGCCAAGGTGGCGAACATCCGCTGTGCCACGCCGGCATGGCTACGCATGCCAACCCCAACGACTGAAATTTTAACAACATTGGCATCGGAATGAAGTTTTTCATATCCAATATCATCGCTGTGCTTTTCAAGCGTTTTTACAGCCCGTTCTAAATCCGCCTGAGTAACTGTGAATGTTAAATCTGTTGCTTTTCCGGCTACAGATTCATTTTGCACAATCATATCAACATTAACGCTGGCATCGGACAGAGGGCCAAAAATGGCCGCTGCAACGCCGGGCTTATCTGAGACACGGACCAATGTAATTTTGGCTTCGTCACGGCTATAAGCAATACCGCTCACAAGTTCCTTTTCCACGATTTCTTCCTCATCGACAACTAGGGTTCCCGGCTTATCTTCAAATGAAGATAAAACCTGTAATCGTTGACCATGCTTCATGGCCATCTCAACGGCGCGTGTTTGTAAAACTTTTGCGCCAAGTGATGCCATCTCAAGCATCTCTTCATAGGTGATTTTTTCGAGCTTCCGGGCTTTCGTTACGATCCGGGGATCGGACGTATATACGCCATCCACATCCGTATAAATATCGCATCGATCTGCGCCCAAAGCAGCGGCAAGCGCGACCGCACTGGTATCTGAACCGCCGCGGCCCAAAGTGGTGATGCGGTTATCAGGACCAATCCCTTGGAAACCCGCAACAACAGGGACTTCACCAGTTTTCATGCGCTTATCAAGCTCATCCACATCAATTTTTTGAATGCGCGCTTTGGCATGAACATCATCGGTATGAAAAGGCACCTGCCATCCCAACCATGAGCGGGCCGATACACCCAAATCTTGAAGGGCTAATGCCAACAAACCAATGGTTATCTGCTCACCGGTTGCAACAACCGAGTCATATTCGCGAGCATCATAAAGGCTGCCCATTTGATTGACCAAACCGACCAATCGATTCGTTTCACCCGACATAGCAGACAAAACAACAGCAACTTCGTTGCCGCGATCGATTTCTGCTTTTACTTTTAACGCAACGTTTTTGATACGTTCGACATCACCAACCGATGTGCCGCCAAATTTTTGTACAATACGTGCCATTTCTTATTTTCCGCAGGACCCTTTGCTTCAACTTCGAAGCCCAAGACTTTCAATTATAAAATCATTTTTCGGTTGCCCATAAGGCGGCGCATACATACTCTATCGTATACATTTGGGCAATACCGCTAGAGTCAGGAATTTAATAATGGCTGCGACACAAACTGAAACGCACGGGACAGCATCACCACAGGATGTTGCCCGCTTTACTTCGATTGCCGATAACTGGTGGGACCCAGAAAGCGAATTTGCCCCCTTACACGCCATTAACCCATTGCGCGTTTCCTACATTAAAGAACAGCTTTGCGCTTATTTTAGTAAAGACTTGAATGCAGAATTACCGCTCAAAGGCCTGAACATATTAGACATTGGTTGCGGTGGTGGGTTGCTGTGCGAGCCCTTAGCGCAATTGGGCGCGCAGCTGACGGGAATTGATGCAGGGTATGAAAATATTGAAGCCGCCAAAGTCCATGCACAAGAAATGGGCTTGAACATCCACTATCGCCACGTTTTGCCGGAACAGTTCGAGAAAGAACAAGGCCGATATGATGTAGTTGTGAACATGGAAGTCCTTGAACACGTAACAGATATAAATGCATTTTTGTACGCATCGACGGCTCTTGTTCGACCCGGCGGGGCAATGGCTTTATCGACCCTAAACCGCACCCTTAAGTCATTAGCTTTGGCAAAAATTGGGGCAGAATATATTTTGAGGTGGGTTCCCATCGGCACCCACAATTGGCACCAATTCGTCCAACCCTCAGAATTGGCGTCCGGGCTTCGGGCACAAGGCGTTCATATCGAAGATTTACGCGGAATGGTCTATAATTCGCTGGATGGGGAATGGGTCTTGAGCACCGATTTAGCGGTCAATTACTTGGCGTTTGCAGCAAAGCCAGAATAATTTAATTTTTGCGACGCGATGTGGGCAGCCGATAAAACTCGACCCCTTCTTCATCTAATTCGCCGACTTCATCTTCTGTTGCTGTCCCGCTTATGCCCCGTTGTTCGGCTTCACCATAATGAATGCGCCGTGCTTCTTCAGCAAAATCAGCTCCAACGTTATCACAATTTTCATCAACGTGATTGCGAATAGCACTGACAGCTTCCAAAATCTTTTCTGCAACTTCATGGGCACGGGCTTCCGAATCAGCACTTCCTACCGGCGGCGGTGCTTTGGTCCGGGCGGGAGAAATATTAGGAGCCATAATCGATTTAGAAACAGAGGTATCACCACAATGCGAGCATTCAACATCGCCTTGCTTTGCTTGAACGTCATACGTTGCCATATCGCGGAACCAAGCCTCAAACTCGTGCCCGTTCGAACAATGAAGTTGATAGACAATCATTTTTAGAGAACCTGCTGTCAAAAGTTTTACAATCAAGCTTACAATACATGTAAACCAGTATACATTGAAACTCATATTCTAAAACGGTTAATAAATGAACAACGATATTACTCCCGAAGAGCGCCAACACCATTTAAGAATCACCAAACCATCGCCTTGGGTCGCCCGATTTGCCCCTATCGCTCAAAAAAATACGCCTGTATTAGATATAGCAGCCGGGGGCGGGCGCCATTCGCAGGTCTTCCTTAATCAAGGGCACCCGGTGACAGCCATTGATAAAAACACCACAGCTTTAAGCGATCTACCCCATCAAGAAAACTTGAAGATCGTCGAGTTTGATATGGAAACAGGAAATTCAGTGTTTGCCCAAGGCAGCCCGCTGTTTGGCCGGACCTTTGGGGTTATTGTAGTTGTTAATTATATATTTCGCCCCCTATTTCCGGACCTAATGGATGTGTTAGCTCCGGGTGGATTGTTTTTGTATGAAACTTTTGCGCTCGGCAATGAAGCCTATGCGCGCCCCCGAAACCCAGATCACTTGCTCAAATCGGGGGAATTGCTTGAATTGACAGCTGGGCAAATGCAAATCGTCGCCTATGAACATGGCATCGTTGAAAACGGCGACATCCCCGGCGTCAAACAGCGCCTTTGTGCGGTTAAGGATATGAATTTAAGCAAACGAGAAGACAATGAGCCGCCCACCCATGTTATATAAAACAAGGGGCTGACCCATCTAACACGATTTAGGTGTTATTATGGGCAGTATGAGAAAGAGCCAATTAAGTAAAGCAAAACAGGATCGTCTAATCGAGCATTTAGTAGTTGGAGCTAAAGCTTGGTGCGCAGCTGATCGTGTCAGTATGAATCCAAAAACAGCGATTTATTATTTTCATAGATTACGCGAAATCATTGCTTA
>JAPKAX010000251.1 GCA_028825025.1 Rhodospirillales bacterium
TAAAATGCGATAATTGGTCTACAGGTTAAAGTTGTTTTAAGCTAAATAAGGTAATCTCTAAATTGTTACCTTGTTTGTTATCGTAGACGTTTCGCAATACTCTTTCGATTTTTATTATCGGTTTTGGGGGACTGAACTAGTCAGTTGATCGGTATAGAAATGGCGGGTAAGAAAACTTTTGATAAATTAGGTTCGTACATGAAAGTCGTTAATGTTCGAAAATATTAGAAAATTATCGTTAAAAAACCATTTAATTTACCACCCCGACATTGAAGCCCAACGGTTATCACGGTCACTTCCAGACAATCCACCTGCCTTTTAAAGGTGAGGACAGTCATGTGTTCCATATTTATCCGTAACAAATTATAAAGAACTAAGACAAGATCATTATGAAAATTAAGGAACCCGAAAATCTGGCTCATAAAGATGTTTTCAATCGCCTTGACCCTACCTAATTCATGCGTATGATTTGATTATTATGTACCTGTTAAACTTAAAAACAGAGATCGCAATTCAGCGAATTATAGACCCGGCCTCTTATATTCGTTGAGGTCCGGAACCGACGTGCTGAATTTCCATATAATTTGTTGAAAGTTTTTCAAATGACCCATACATTATCTCATACGGATGTTTATCCGCAGACCTCGATTGTCTGTTTCTCCGTAACAGCCGACAGCAACCCAGCAACATTACCCCGCATCCTAGAGGTATTTGCAAAATTGGGCCGCATACCAAACCAGTGTCACTCATCAGTAAAGGGATCAATGGGAGAAGATATGCATATTGATTTGGAATTCTCAAACATGGATCAGACAGAGGCCGAGCATCAGGCCCGGGAATTACGCGGTTGTTTTCTAGTGACGGCTGTTCTAACAAGCCAAAAACAAACTCAGTTTATTGCATAACTAAAATAAGGCGGCATATTAGTATGGCTTTGATGGATCGAATTGATGCGTGTGCGTCGTATAAAGCGGATGAATACATTGATTTTTGTGTTGGAATGGAGCGGTTAGGCAGCATTACCCGCCAAGCGCTCGGGCCTTTAAAAAAATTCCCAGGCACACTTATATATAAAGACGATCAAATCATTTTGAATCCAAAATTTGATAGCTATCAGAGCCGAACGGATGCTATGGCTGTTGTCATTGATGCGTTGCGGGCGGCCGATTTGGTCCCGGGTTGGCGCAATGAATCCTATCCGGTGGGAGGTAAGTTTACTGCTCCGGCGTTGTTTCAAATTGAGCGGGCCGCCGTATCAATTTTTGGCTTCAAAGGGTATGGGGTCCATATGAACGGGTTTGTCCGGGATGGGGCGCAGATTAAATTATGGGTAGCAAAACGCTCAATGAATAAACCGACCGGTCCCGGAAAGTTGGATCAAGTTGTTGCTGGAGGGCAACCTGTCGGCATGGGCTTGAAAAATAACTTAATCAAAGAATGCGCCGAAGAAGCCAATATACCCGCTGATTTAGCCGCCCAAGCAGTTCCCGTTGGAACGGTATCATATATGACATCACGCCCAGAAGGATTGCGCGATGACACGTTGTTTAATTATGATTTAGAGTTATCAAATGACTTTGAGCCACAAAATACGGATGGCGAGGTTGATGCTTTTTATCTATGGTCAATTAATAAAGTCCGCGATATTTTGGAACAAACCGACGACTTTAAATTTAATTCAGGGCTCGTGGTTATTGATTTTATGGTCCGCCACGGCTTTATTGATGCAGACGAGCCCGCATACGCAGATATTGTTTCTGGTTTACATCGCTAATACTTTAATACGGAGTGCACAATGACACAGCAACACTGGTCGATATATTTATCCGGAGAGATCCATTCAGATTGGCGCGAGCGCATTCAAGATGGCTTGAATAAAGCCGGGCTTCCGGTCTCAATTTTAACACCGATTACGCATCATGCCTCAAGCGATGATTGCGGCGTAAATATTTTGGGTGCTGAAGACAACACGTTTTGGAAAGACCACAAAGGGGCGATGATTAATGCCATTCGAACCCGAACGTTGATGGATCGGGCTGATGTGGTGGTTGTGCGCTTTGGTGATAAATACCGTCAATGGAATGCCGCCTTTGATGCCGGTTATGCCGCGGCAAAAGGCAAGCCCTTGATCACATTGCATGATCCTGAATTAACACATGCGTTAAAAGAAGTGGATGCCGCTGCATTGGCTGTTGCTCAAACGCCTGAACAAGTTGTGCAGCTGATGGCATATGTTATTGAAGGTAAACTGTAAATATAATGGACACCCAAACTCCGCGCGCTGATTTATACCCTTCCCTTGATGCAACATCTGAAGGTTTGTTAAAAGTTGATGATACCCATGAAATTTATTGGGAAGTTTCTGGAAATCCAGATGGCGTGCCGATCTTGTTTGTCCATGGGGGTCCAGGGGCAGGGACCGCTCCTTTGCACCGCCGATTTTTTGATCCCAAGCATTACCGGATTATTTTGTTTGATCAGCGCGGCGCCGGAAAATCAAAGCCCTATGCCGATATAACCAACAATACGACACAGCACTTGATTGCCGATATGGAAGCATTGCGTACTCATTTGAGTGTTGATCGATGGGTTGTATTTGGCGGCTCGTGGGGTTCGACCCTATCCATCGCTTATGGGGTGACCCACCCAGAGCGGTGTTTGGGCTTTATTTTGCGGGGCATCTTTTTAGGCCGGGCAGTGGAGCTCGATTGGTTTCTACAAGGCATTAGGACAGTGTTCCCTGAAGCTTGGCAAGCGTTGGTCGATTTTATTCCTGAAGATGAACAGTCTGAACTTTTGAGTGCGTATCATAAGCGATTAGTCAGCCCCGATAGTTCTGTTCATGGCCCCGCTGCACTAGTTTGGAACCGGTTTGAACAAGATTGTTCAACCCTTAAACACATTCCACGATTGGGTGATGTGGGGAGCGGGTATATGGCCCTGGCTTTGGCTCGTATTGAGGCTCATTATTTTATTAATAATATGTTTTTTGATGAAAATGAATTGTTGAAAAAAATATCCGCTATCAGTAATTTGCCGGCCCGCTTAATTCAAGGGCGCTATGACATGGTATGTCCGATTGTGACCGCTGTGACGTTAGCAAAAGCGTGGCCAAGTTCTGAAACCATTGTCGTTCCTGATGCCGGACATTCGGCTATGGAACCGGGAACACGCGCCGCATTAGTTGAAGCGACTGAAAACTTTAAGACAGTCGTGAACATTGGTTAATTTTAAACAGTTTTAGAGGGGATAGCGTAAGCTCTTGCAATCAATGGTCAGTTCCCTAAAATAAAAATGCGAATTAAGATCAAAGGGACGATTAAATGAATTGGTTATTAAAAGCGCTTTGTGTTGTTGGTATGGCGGCTACGCTATGTGGTGCGCCCAAAGCACAGGCGAAAGATGATCCTGATTATTTGACGGTTTCCGCTGGCTGGTTCGACTTTAACCGTAAAAAAGACGAAGGTGCTGAATTTCGTCTTGAATACCGCTCCAATTACAAATTGTGGGAACTAAAGCCGTTTGCCACTTTGGCCGTCGCATCAAATGGAATGACCTTTATTGGTGCGGGTGTTTTGATGGACATTTACTTCGGTAAGCGATGGGTTCTAACGCCAAGTTTTGCCCCCACTTGGTGGCGCGGTAAAACAGATGCGTTGAACATGGGGCACGCCGTAGAATTTCGTTCACAAATGGAATTGGCTTATCGTTTCGATGACCGCAGCCGTTTGGGCCTTTCCTTGTCGCATTATTCAAATGCCAGTTTGAGCGATAACAATCCTGGCACAGAAGCGATTATGATCAATTATTCAATTCCATTCACTACAATCTCAAGCCTGTTCTAAAAACAGCCAACGGTTCGGCTCTTTACCGGATTAAAATTGGTTTTTTTAAACAGATCATTAAAGTCTTTATAAAAAGTCGATATCAACGTGGCAGAATGCAATGCGTCCGTAGCTCAGTCGGATAGAGCACCAGATTCCTAATTTGGGGGTCACAGGTTCGAATCCTGTCGGGCGCACCATTCTCATCAACATCATTAACTAACCCAATGGTATACTTGTGTTTTACTTAAGATACGAGTGAAGGGGTAGACCAAATGGTAGAACAAAAGGCTCCATATCTGTACCGTAAACGAGGTGTGTATTACCTCTGTCACCGTTTACCAGAAGACCTAAAGGAGCATTACAAGCAATCTAAAATCGCCTTTTCTCTGCGTACCAAATCTTCTAGAGTTACAAAATTAAAGCTGCTTCACTATGTTCTCAGTTGGATGAAGATTGGTTGCCCATACGGTGGCGTACTAAAGGCACTCGCCTAAGAAGTTTTTTGAAATAGCAGGCAC
>JAPKAX010000252.1 GCA_028825025.1 Rhodospirillales bacterium
AATTTGTACCATTTTTTAGCTCCTTTACTGGTTGGATTGCGGCCACAAGGTCTGCCCATGCAAACGGCAGCTCATGCGGAATATCGTATCGAGATTTAGCGATAAAAGAGGGCTTTTCTTGCGTATAAAGAACGCGGCTACCGTCGCCAATTGGTATATTTTTAGTCTGGCCGAAGCCCTTATCAACTTGACGCATGGATGTGTAGTAATTTGCAAAGCCCACGATGTCGCAGTATTCCATGCACGTGGCGGCGGCTTTCTTTTTAAGCTTTGGCATCCAACGGTCATAACCCTCTGATGCTGGGTCTTCGTATCTTTTCATCTCACTGTGAGCGAGCATGATAACAGCCATGCCCTTGGAACTTCTCAAGTTGTTAAGCTTGTCGAGAATGGTGCGAAAATACATATCCGCGTATTCGTAGCCTTTGCCATAACCAAAATCTTCAATATTTGAGATGTTCTTAGTCTTAAAATTTGGGTTCTGTTTGCCGTCTTCTACGGTTTTCTCGTAAACCAAAGGTTCAAGCCAATCGAGCGTATCAATAACGACAGCTCCGTGGTCATGCTTCTCGTTAGCCAACAGATCGATAGCCTCAATAACTTGCTCGTAACTCTCAGCTTTTGGAAATCGTGCAGCCCCGGCAACGTCTGCGCCGTCTTCAGTTTGTATAAAAATAGGGCGGTTGGCTTTGCTGGCAAACGTAGTTTTACCTACGCCTGGACGGCCATATATTAAGATTCGGGGAGGCAAGATCGCCTGACCCACAACAACGTCTTTCAATGATAACATAGTATGCTCCTCGGTTTGAGGCTTCCCGGTGCGAGGGCAAACAGTTCGCGAACCCGAGGAGCCAGGTTTTATTCGCTCGCCGCTTGCCCTGCTAAATTCTTTATAATGACCTGAACGCCAACAACCTCTTTGCTCCAATACGCTCGAAAGTCATGCACTAGGCTGTCATTTTCTAATATTTCGTGATGTTCCAACAAATCGAAAACGGCTTTAACGACATTATCTATGTCGCGCTTCCGCTTGTCAGGCCGACCAACAGCAAGCTCCACCTGAACAGGTGTGCGGATAGTCTCAATTTTGTCTTGTAATGATATATGGCGTGCAGCGTCAGCCGCCCAATCGGTATACCGCTTTGTCTTGTAAGTGCGGCCCCCTGCGTTTCGCCATAGAGCATTTACGCTTGGTGGATAAGGCAATAAAAGGATGTTCATGCATCCTCGCTTGCAAGCATATAAGCGTTCTGATGATCGTTAGCCAGAACCTCGCCAGCCGTCATATCGCTTATTGCTGAGTTCCATTTTGCAGATGGACGGTTTGTGCCAATAGCCCAATAATAAACTGCTACTCGCGTGCAACCAATTCGTTTGGCTGCCTCTGCATAATTTAAGTCTTCTTTATGTAACCAATCGCGTAATAACATTTCTGCACCTATAGTAATATTTACTTACTATAAAATACATATGTATAAAATTAATATAAGAACAAATTTTGTTATCAAATTTTGTAACTAAATTTTGTAACTAAATTTTGTTAGTAAATTTTGTTAGTAAATTTTGTTAGTAAAATTGTCCTAAGCTTTGTCAAAAAAATCAGCTGCTTTGCCGCAGTATTTTATTACCAAATCGCGAAGCGCTGAAGGAACGCGCCGATTTTTACCCTCATATCGCAAAATTGTATGTTTTTCAACAAAATCTGCATTTGTTATTATGTCACTAACAGCGGCAGCGTTGCCTAAATTCGCAGCCACAAACATTGCGCTAGGCACTAAAACAATTGTTCGAGTGTCAATGACACTGTATCTTTTTTCAACATAACCAAATTCGATTGCTTGTTTTATTATGTTGTTAAACGTGCCGTAGCTACACCTGCTCCCCATTGTACTCGCTACAAGTTTCCAAACTGATTTCTGCGGAAGCCCAAATTTTGTTTGATTAATCGACGGCAACGATAATTGTTGTAGTGTGTTCATAACCAAAATTTGCGCGATATACATATGCGCAGCGCTTCGATTAAAAAATTTAAAGATCGGCAGCGCTTCACCGATTGATTCAACTTTTTCGATTATTTCAATCCGAGTTGCGCAATGCGCAAGTGCGAAATCGGTTAAGGCTTTGCCCTTTGCTGATTGCGCCCATTGGATTATGTCGGGGTAATCAGATGCAAATTTACTTTTTTGAAATTGACCGCTCGAAAATTGCGCTAAATATTTCTGTCTCAATTCAACAATTTTGCTTTTCATTTTCTACCTTGATTTTTCTGCTAATTTAATATATGTACCATATGTAATAAATCCTTACGTAATGTGCAAGTATTTAATTAAATAGGACGGTTTTGTGAACAATATCGACAGATTAGCGCGAAACATGGGCATTTCGATTGGCGAACTTGCACGCCGAATCGACATGCAGCCGCATACTTTGCGAAGATATACGCGAAACGAGTCGCAGCCAAAGCCTGATCTAGCCATAAAAATAGCCTCAGTTTTCGGCGTTGATCCAGCCGAAGTTCTAGGATTTGCGGTTGCTGAAGCCAACCCGCTTGCAAAAATACCGCTATATGGGTCAGCCGAAGCTGGGCTTGGCTCAGACATAACGGATATGGATCGCGCTATTGACCACATTGATCGCCCACCATTTTTACTCTCAGCGACAAACGCTTACGCTGTATATGTTGTCGGGGAAAGTATGTTTCCGCGATTTAAATCAGGCGAAATTTTATACATTGACCCAGCCTTGTCGTTAAAAAGAGCATCAGACTGCATAGTACAACTCGCAGATGAGTTAAAATTGACATGTATAGTTAAAGAATTTGTTAAGACAGATGAAACCCACGTTTTTGTGCGCCAGCTTAACCCTGACAAAGAAATATCCCTGTCAAAAACTGAAGTAACCTCAATCCATATGGTGCGCGGAACTTACATCACGTAACTTTTTAGTTGCATTGCGTAATTAAAACGTACTACCAATGAGTATCAACAACTCACAGGTAGTACGAATGACTTATATTTTAGAATCACTTTCTCTCTTATTTTTACTTGCGTCTGGTTACATTTTTTTAAATGTGGCCTGTTTTTACGATGACAAATGTTCAGCCATCAACGGGTTGCTCTAATGGCGTTAATTTTAACGCCTACAGAGGCCGCCGTAAAACTATGGCAATCCGACACAACCCGCGTTGTCGATCAATCTGGCACGCTTCTCCCAACATATAAAAATAGAATTTATGCCTGGATAAAAGCTGACGCGATTAAATCCGTTAAAGTCGGCAATCGTTATTTTATCCCAGCATCAGCATTACAGGAGCTTTCATAATGCAAATTGATTTAGATTTTGATGCACCACGCGGCAAGACCGCAACATCAGCCGCTGCCGCCGAGCGCGTGCAGCATACTGCTACGCACAAGCGGGGGGTTGTTCTGGCAGCTCTCAGGGCCGCCGGAGAACGCGGTGTAATTGCCTTTGATTGTTGGCGCAATGATTTCCCAGATGGCACGCTTGAGACTTCCATCAGGCCACGTTTCACAGAGCTAGTTGACCGAGGCTTCGCTTATAAATCAGATCGCACGCGGCCAAATGCACGCGGCAATCAGGAAACAGTTTACCGAGCTACAACATGAGCAGTAGACGTTCAACCATTCTTGAAACAGCGCACGATCTTATCACGCAAGAACGTGAAGAAACATATGGCGCGCCAGCCGATAACTTTGGGATGATTGCAAAATACTGGGCAACTTATTTGAGCAAGGACATAACTGCGAATGATGTCTGCTCAATGATGGAGCTGCTTAAAATTGCAAGGCGTAAGTCTAATCCAAATTATGCCGATAATTACATTGATGCGGTTGGGTATGCCGCTCTGGCTTATGAGGTTTGTGACCATGACTGAAGAAATTAAAACGAAAATTGTAAATACACAACCGAGATCACTATCAAAGAAAATGGCGCAACGAACAGCGCTTGATATTCAAGCTTTTTGGCTTGCACGCGGCCATGTAATCCATGTCTGGGTTGAAAGATGTGGCAAAAATACTTTGTCGAGAGATTACGGTGTCAGATCAGATATGAGAAACGGGCTTCCAGTAAAGAAATGAAGTTTTTTCGCTCGATATTAGCTTGGTTTGGCATTGGGCTATCGCCCAAGCACACGCCAAAAATTCACACCACAAAGATGCCTTCGTCTGATAGGCGGCGGCGGGGAGCGGGGTTTCAATGACTAGAGAAGTTTATATCAAAATTCACAATGATTTGATGGAAGAATATTTGGAGCAAAACCCAGAAGCTGATGCAACTGAAGTCTATAACAAAACCGCTGATCTAGCTGGGGATGCTTATGTT
>JAPKAX010000027.1 GCA_028825025.1 Rhodospirillales bacterium
CAGCGGTTTTTAAGTACTGCCGGGTTGTGGGCCGTCATAACCATTGATGATAATTAAATTCATATCAGCGACCGGCAAGCGTATGTTTTTAGCTTTCTGGTATAGGTCAGAGTTATAGCAGGCCAAGGCCTGTTCATAAGAGCTGAACTCAAGCACGACTGTGCGGGATTTAAGTGCTCCTTCTAAAATTTTGCCTTCACCACCACGGACTAAAAACTTGGCACCATATTGTGCAAAGGGCTCTGCATTTGCTTCTACATATTTTTTGTAAGCTTCTAAGTCATTTACCTCGCCATTGGCGATCCAATACCCTTTTGCCATAACTTTTTCCTTAATTTGAATGACTAATTTATCTAATGTTTCATGACTTATGCGACGATTCAAGCTTAGGTATTATGCAGGTACTGTCTTTGAAGACTGATATGGGCTATGTTTACTTGAAATCCCCTGTCTGAGCGACCATCTAAGTAAAGAATTGATTTTATTGCTATCTACCTACTGTTATCCATGTAGGGATGGCCTCGACCAACAAAGGTACGAACATGTTTATTCAAACTGAGAGCACTCCTAATCCGGCAACTCTAAAATTCTTACCAGGATGTAATGTTATGGAAAGTGGAACGGCAAATTTTACGTCGCAAGACGAAGCCAAATCTTCACCATTGGCATTAAATTTATTTGATATGCCAGGCGTTACCGGCGTATTTTTGGGGGCTGACTTCATCACGCTAACCAAAACAGATGATCGGGACTGGGACCTTTTAAAACCGTTGGTTCTTGGCGCAATTATGGAGCATTTCCAATCTGGAAAGCCTGTGATGACAGAAGCATCATCTTCTGATGGTTCTCAGGATGCTGAAGAAGACGATAGCGTGATACGCCAAATCAAAGACTTGATCGATACCCGCGTTCGCCCGGCTGTGGCCCAAGATGGCGGCGATATTGTTTATAAGGGTTTTGAAGAAGGCATTGTTTATTTGCACATGCAAGGCGCATGCGCTGGATGCCCAAGCTCAACCGCAACTCTTAAGCACGGCATCGAGAATATGTTGCGCCATTATGTTCCTGAAGTTGAAGAGGTTCGGGCTGTTTAATTAACCGTCATGGTTAGGTTAATCTTTTTGGGCGCTGTACTATAAATGCTGCGTTGCACAAAAAATGTTGTTTTGGGCACATTATAAAGTGGAATTCAAAACCTCTGTGTGTTAGATATTTTTACGAGTTTGCCGGCCATAAACTCCGTTCCGTTCAATTTTTGGGGAAACTGAACATGCGGAAATATACAAAAACTGATAAGAATAAACGATGTATCGCACACTGTATTTCACGAAATTTTGCGCATATTTCGGGTCACAACGCTTGTGATTTTCGGATAATGTTATGAATAAAATTTTTGAGCGCTTCGCCTTAATTACGGCGGGTGGTTTGGTGAGCAGTTTAGTTGCTGTTGCCATATTGAATCCACCTGAAAAAACAATAGGCACGCCCCGAGCAGATTTAAAATTCACAATAGCTCCGAAAATGGTGGATGGCGTGCCTCAAGATGAAGCCAAAGGGCCGCGGTTTTTACCTATAAAGGCGCGGGGTTCTGAAACCTTGTTGGCAAGCGTCAATATACGCTATTTATCGGAGCATAAGACGGAAATCGAAAACTCTGCCGACATTTTAGATAAAACATTCAAAGACATGGGCTACGATCTGGAGCAAGTGCGCATCGGCGCCCAACAGGTGCCGCGGGTCTTTTTAGCAAGTATGCCCGATGATATTGGCGCGATGCTTGAAATACCACGTAAAAAGTCCTTGTTCTTTAAAGCCGTATTGCCGCTAATTTTAAAAGTAAACGCCGAAATTAGTGAAGATCGACAACGGTTATGGGACTTGAAAAGTCGATTAGTTAAATCTGAAGTACTGCCTGCTTCTGAGCGGCTATGGCTGATTGTTATGGCTGAGCGGTATAAGGTTAAACGCGGCAGCGTCAACGAACTGATTAAACGTGTTGATATTATTCCGGTGTCTTTGGCGCTGGCTCAGGCGGCTGAAGAAAGCGGTTGGGGTACCTCACGGTTCACGCGTGAAGGTAACGCTATGTTTGGTCAATGGACGACTGCAAAGGGTGAAGGTTTGGTGCCTCTAGATCGCGACGAAAATAAAACACATAAAGTTAGAGCATTTAAAAGCTTGTTCCATTCGGCCCGTGCGTATGCGCGTAATTTAAACACTCATCGGGCGTATCAGGGTTTGCGTTCTATGCGCCTGCAATTACGCAAAAAAGGCGCGCCCATCCGTGGGCATATCTTAGCTGAATCATTATTGAGTTATTCCGAACGTGGCGAAGACTACGTTAAGGCGCTGCGGGCACTAATGACGGTTAATAAACTTAAATATTTTGATGAAGCCGTTCTAAATATCGATGCTTAGGAATAGTAAGTACAGTTCCTGTCGGTTTTGATTTTATTTAATCCGTATAAATTGATAACCGAACCAGCGCCATCTGCCTTGTTTGGTTGGCATTGTGCAATTAAGGCGGGTTCGCCCGATCGGCATGGGTTGTTTGCTTCTAATTTCAATGCGCGGCCCTAATTTCGACAGGTCAGCGCGCTGACCTTCATGGTTTAAAAAGCAGGATAAACGGCTTAAATCGGCTTTAGGGTTTGCCAATTCCCCACTTACAGTAAAGCCAATAGCTGGGGGGTTATTGTCGCCGATTAGTGGATCGTTAGGGGTCATGTCTTGGATGGGGATTGATATGGCGTTGGCAAGAATTCGAAAGCGATTTATCCCCCCAAACTTTTCACTTAAGCCAAACCGAGGTAAATAGCTAAAATCACTGGTGCCATCGATAACCCCAGAATGTTGGCCAAAGGCACCAATGAACGGATTTGATTTAATCATTTTTTGAACAGCTAGGCTGGTTTCGCCATAGGGATAGGCAAATAATTTAGGTTTTGCACCTAACTCCTTTTCGAACCGCTGGTTGGCAATTTCCAGTTCTTGTTGAATGCTGCTGACCAATGCTTTCGGCATGTGTAAATGGCTAACGCTATGGTGCCCAAAATCAACGCCGGCCGCTTGCATCTCGCGAATTTGGTTCCAAGTCAGATGGCGACTTGATCCATGATCGATGTGTGCCGTTGAAACAAAAACCGTAATCGGCAAATCTGCCGCTTTAAAGCGGGGCCAACCTTCCGTGAAGGTTGAGCGATAAGCATCATCTATGGTAATGCCAAGCGTCCGATCTGGTAGGCTTATCCCGGCTCTTAATTTTTCAATAATTTCCGCAACCGGGAGCACTGTATAAGGCCCAGATTTAAGCTCTTTAATGTGTGCGTCTAATTGTTCAAGTTGGATGTTGGTTGATGGAAAATCAATTTCACCAAAGCGATGGTACATAATGATAACAGCAGATGAGGCAGCAAGAACCGCTTGGCTAAAGATGCATAAAAACAATCCAACAATCAGAGCTATTGTGTGAGTATAAAGGGCCGAGGTTTTTATTTTTTTCATAATCTGCCATACATTTGGTGGTTAAGAGTTCCGATTTTAATTGATTCTTCCTGCTTCTGGCGTCATTGACAAGCCTAAGTCGTAAAAAAGGATACTTCAGAATTGAAAATATTGGCTTTAGATACCGCCACTTCTGCCTGTTCGGTTGCTGTTCGTATTGATGGCGAAACGATAGCGAGTGCGCTAGAGCCAATGACGCGTGGCCAATCTGAGGCACTAATGCCGATGTTGATGGGTGTTCTGGATCAAGCCGGAATGAGCGTTAGCGATGTTGATTTGATTGCTGTGACCCGGGGGCCCGGTGCTTTTACGGGGCTTCGAATCGGCTTGGCAGCAGCGCGGGGCTTAGCGCTTGCATCTGGAATTCCATGTTGTGGTGTTACCACAACGCAAGCCATTGCCGCTGCGGCGATTGCTCCAAAAAACCCCGATCAAACGATTTTGGTGGCGCTTGATTCAAAACGGGCAGATATATATGTACAAGTTTTTGACGTATCTGGCCCCCTGATGGATCAGCCGCGTGCGGTGTCTTTGGATGATTTACCAAAATTGATTGATGAACTAGGGCTTGTTGGCAGGATTGATGTTGTTGGCGATGCTCAAGACCGCGCCACGAGCGTGCTAAAAGGCGAATTTATCAAAAGTACCGCACCGGAGATACCTGATGCGCGGTTTGTTGCAGGCGTTGCTGAACAGGTTGTTTTATCTGGAGCACCGATGATGGACCCCAGCCCTCTGTATTTACGCCCAGCCGATGCCATTTTTCCTAAAAATGGTGGGCGTTTGAGGCCGTAAATAAGTTTCTAGGTCTTTTCGATTAACAATCGATGCACACCGAGTCCATTTTGATCCACAGCTTCAGGCTCCATAGATAGAATAAGGTGGCCGTGTTCAAGCACCGAGCGCGGTACATTGGTTAGTGGCTCTTTGCCTTTTAAACGGACTTCTAAGACGTCGCCTTGTGGGATTTTTTCAATCATCAATTTGGCTTTAACAAAAGTCATTGGGCAAATTTCATCTGTAATATCGATAAAATGCTGTTCTGATTGTGCGTTTTGTTGTGTCGTCATTTGGGTGCTTTTCATATCAGTATAATAGAAATCATGTAATTATTTTTGTTACGCCTAAGTATTTTGGAGTATAAAATGGATAAACCGAGTCAAACAGATCTTTTAGGTCTTACCATCGAATATTGTATCTGTGCATGTATCTAATAACGCCACAACTAAATCTAAGCTGACACAATTAATTCAAGATGTTTATACAACACTTAAAGATGTTGATATAGCCCCTGTTTCAATGGCAGAATAATAATCCGCAGTGTTGGCTAAAAAGTCGATATTCCAAGGTTATATTATTTGTTTAGAAGATTGGAAAAAACTCAAGATGCTGTAGCTGCATTTGAAAACGTCCTACGATATGTCGCCAGATATTTATTGGCAACGTTGAGGATTAGCGGCTGACTATCACATGATTGCTTTTAGTTGTGCGAAGTGGCGTTCTGTATTGGCTAAACAAATTGGTTTGGGACGAAGCCCCGTGATAAAAGGAGCGCTTAAGGCCTTGAAATTAAGGGCGTGGAGATGCAGTTTATAGAAGTACAAATATAAGGAATGTTATGGAAGAATCGCGTATCGAGCTGGCGTGCATTAAAAACGGGCTAAAAATGACAGAACAGCGGCGTGTCATTGCGCGTGTTTTGTCTGATGCGGTTGATCATCCTGATGTGGAAGAAGTTCATCGTCGCTCTAATGCGATTGATACACGTATTTCAGTGGCCACCGTATACCGTACCGTTCGCTTATTTGCGGATGAAGAAATTGTTGAGCGCCATGATTTTGGTGATGGTCGTGGCCGCTATGAAGAGGCCACTGAAGACCACCACGACCATTTGATTGATTTGAACTCAGGTAAAGTAATCGAATTCCAAAGCCTTGAAATTGAGCGCTTGCAGAAAGTAATTGCAGCGAAATATGGCATGAAGCTGATGGGCCATCGGCTGGAGCTCTATTGTGTAGCTAAGGACGATTGACGGCCTAAAATGACGGCTTGTCTTGACTCCGGCCCCTGCGCTGATACTTATGCGCCCATAATTGATTGCCAGATTCTGGCACCCCTAGCAAATTGGTTGCAATGTGACAAAAAAACTTTTTATTAAATCTTATGGTTGCCAAATGAACGTCTATGATGCCGATCGCATGACGGACGTTTTAAGGCCGCTTGATTATGTGGTTACAGATACCGCCGATGATGCGGATTTGGTTATTTTAAACACCTGTCATATTCGCGAACGGGCGGCTGAAAAGGTGTATTCTGAACTGGGTCGATTGAACCGGATCAAGGAAAAACGCGACCCAGACGCGGATCGAATGATTGTCGCTGTTGGGGGTTGCGTCGCTCAAGCCGAGGGTGAAGAAATTGTCCGCCGCGCCCCATATGTCGATATGGTTTTTGGCCCCCAAACGTACCACCGACTTCCCGAAATGATTGCTCAAGCGCACCGCCAATCGGGCGTTGTTTTGGACACCGACTTTCCGGCAGAAAGCAAATTTGATCATTTGCCAGAGCAATCGGCTCCAGATGGCTATTCGGCGTTTTTAACTGTTCAGGAAGGCTGCGATAAGTTTTGTGCTTTTTGTGTGGTGCCCTATACCCGCGGCGCTGAATTTTCACGGCCAACGAAACAAGTAATGGATGAAGCGCGGCACTTGGTCGCTAGCGGCGTTAAAGAAATCACACTTTTGGGTCAGAACGTAAATAATTATCATGGCAGCACCGAATCCAGCATGGAAAATGTAAGCGAATGGAGCCTCGGGCGGCTTATTGGTGAATTATCTGAAATCGAAGGTTTAACGGGTATTCGTTATGTCACTTCATACCCAGCCGATATGGATGATGATTTGATCAATGCGCACCGTGATGTGGACAAATTAATGCCGTATTTGCATTTACCGGCACAATCGGGCTCTGACCGGGTCCTAAAAGCAATGAACCGGCGCCACACGTCTCAAGACTATTTGGATGTGGTTGCCCGGTTGCGCGATGCTCAGCCGGATTTGGCTTTTTCATCAGACTTTATTGTTGGGTTTCCGGGTGAATCTGACAAAGACTTTGAAGCTACCTTGAGTTTGGTTCATACCGTTGGGTTTGTTCAGGCCTATTCTTTTAAATATAGCCCCCGCCCCGGCACACCCGCCGCCGCCAACGAGCTGCAAGTCCCTGAAAAAGTAAAGTCAGAACGCTTAGGTCGCTTGCAAGCCTTGTTAAACGATCAGCAATTGGCCTTCAATCAGGGCTGCGTTGGTAAACAAATGGATGTCCTTTTAGAGCAACCGGGCCGCCATGAAGGCCAATTGGTGGGCCGAAGCCCCTATATGCAGGCAGTTCATGTGGACGCGCCGATTGAGATGATTGGTGAAGTGGTAACGCTTGCAATTACCGGCGCACACGGCAACAGTTTAAGTGCAGAACTTTTAAGCGCACCACCAGCGCAAGATCAGACAGAAAAAAGGGCAATGGCTTGAGCACGGCTCAGACAGCGAAAAGAAAAGCAGCTAAATCAAAAAAATCGATACGTGATAAAGTATTTCAAAAGTCGGTTTCCGTAGAGCGGTCTTACGACGATAATTCGCTAGCGATCTCCTTATTCGGATCTCATCACACGCATTTAGCCCGGGTCGAGCAAAAGCTGGATGTTATCATTCATGCCCGCGGTAATAAATTAACAATCAGCGGATTGATTGAAGATGTAAACTCAGCCTGTCAGGTGTTTGAGGGTTTACACGAGCGGCTAGAAAAAAAAATGCCACTCGATTTGGCTGAAGTGGACGCGGCCATACGCATGGTCCAGTCGCCGAAGGGTGATGTTGCAGACAGCAACGCAACCGTCCGCACCCCCAATCGTCATATTTCGCCCCGCTCAGCCACTCAAACTGAATATTTAAAAGCGATTGATGATAACGAACTGGTTTTCGGTCAAGGCCCGGCGGGCACGGGAAAAACCTATTTAGCCGTTGCAAAAGCAGTTGAATGCTTGGTCCGGGGCGATGTGGAGCGGATTGTTTTGTCGCGCCCAGCGGTTGAAGCGGGCGAACAATTGGGGTTTTTACCCGGCGACATGCGGGAAAAGGTCGATCCGTATTTGCGCCCTTTATACGATGCCTTATATGATATGTTGCCCGAAGGTCAGGTTGAAAAACGCCTAGAAAATGGCGAAATTGAAGTCGCACCCTTAGCTTTCATGCGGGGACGAACGCTGGCCAATGCGTTTGTTATTTTAGACGAAGCGCAAAATACAACAGCTGTTCAAATGAAAATGTTTTTAACCCGGCTGGGTGAAAATTCGCAGATGGTGGTTTCCGGTGATTTAAGTCAAGTTGATTTACCGCGGGGAACGAGGTCTGGATTGCGCGATGCCATGGACATTTTAAATAACGTTAAGGGGATTGGTTTCGCGACGTTTACAGATAGTGATGTTGTTCGCCACCCGTTGGTTGGTGAGATTGTTCACGCCTATTCGGATGTCGAAACCAGACGGCGGACCGGGGCGCGGTACGAGCCAGAACCGCAAACGGATACGGGTAATAATGGTGGTTAAGGCGGACCCCGATCCTCTGGGGTCTAAACTGATTTCATTAGACGTCGATATTGATATTGATGGCGATGCGTGGGCAGATGACGGCTCATCCATTGAAGCCGATTGTAGGCGCTGTTGTGTAGCGGCGTTCAACAAGGTCCAAAACCTTGGTGAATTTGACGATGAGGATGTCGAAGCTTGTGAAATAGTAATTCGGTTGACCACAGATGCTGAATTACAAAGCTTAAATTTACAGTTCCGGGGCATGGATAAGCCAACCAATGTGCTTTCCTTTGCCGCTCTTGATGGCGATGGCCCGCCGGTTATGGCAGGTCAGCCATTGTTTTTGGGCGATATTGCCATTGCGGGCGAAACCGTTGCCCGCGAAGCTAATGAACAAAACAAAACCGTATCTGATCATTTGTCACATATGATTATTCACGGTACATTACATCTTTTGGGCTATGATCATGAAGACGAAGATGAGGCCCTAAAGATGGAAGCTTTAGAGCGCAAAATTTTGTCTGCTCATCATATAGCCGACCCGTATGTGGCGATGGAGCAAATGTCGTGAACAGCCCGACTGAAAAATCTCAATTGCTGCAAGTGGTGCCAAACTCAGAACCGCAGCCCTCTTCATTTGGTGGCTGGCTAAAAGGTTTGTTTGGCATAAAAACCAGTGAATCAGTTCGTGATACGTTGGAAGAAATTCTTGAAGAACGCGAAGAGCAGGAACAGCCAATTAATGCGGACGAGCGGTTGTTGTTGGCAAATATTTTGGAATTGCGCCATCGCACCGTCCATGACGTGATGGTGCCACGTGCCGATGTTGTTGGGATTGATGAAGACACGTCCTTGGATGATGTTATTCAAATCATCACCCGTGAAGGCCATTCGCGCCTGCCGGTTTTTGAAGATACATTGGACGATACAATTGGATTTATCCATGCCAAAGATGTACTGGCGTGGCGCGGTATGCAGGCTGATTTCACACCGGCTAAAATTATTAGAAAAGTGCTGTTTGTCTCGCCTTCCATGCAAGTCTTGGAATTGTTGCTGGAGATGCGGGTTGTGCGCGCCCACATGGCTTTGGTGGTCGATGAATATGGCGGCGTTGATGGTTTGGTGACGATTGAGGATCTGGTTGAAGAAATTGTTGGTGAAATTGAAGACGAACATGATAACAGCCCTGAATTAAAATTAACCAAAGTTTCGGACGGTGAATATATGGCCGATGCGCGGGTAACCGTGGAAACCTTAGAAAAAGAATTAGGGCCGATTTTGGATGAAGAAGAGCGGGAAGATTTGGACACTTTGGGCGGCTTGGTCTTTTCATTAACCGGGCGTGTGCCGGTTCGAGGAGAATTGGTCCGGCATCCCAGCGGCCTTGAGTTTGAGATTCTGGACGCCGACCCTCGCCGAATTCGCAAGCTTCGGTTGCATCGCCGGGCCAAGCCGGTAGACACTGAAACTTCTGATCCAGAATAATTTCACAGACGGAATTTTTAAAATTACAGATCTAATGGTACAGCTTCAACAGCGTCTATTTCACGCATCAGGTAAAGTTCAAGCGCTGGTTCTTGTTATTTTGGGTGCGCTAGCGGCGACCGCCTTTCCGCCGATACATATGATCATTCTTTTGTTCCCCGCTTTTGTTACCTTGTTTTGGCTGGTTGATGCTGCTGTCACCTTTAAAGGAGCGTTCCGGGTTGGTTGGTTATTTGGCGTTGGTCATTTTGCTTCTGGTTTTTATTGGGTCGGACACGCTTTTTTAGTTGATGCCGCACGGTATGGCTGGATGGCCCCGTTTGCGGTTTTGGGGTTAGCCATGGGGCTGGCCTTATTTGCCGGGCTTGTTGCTGTTGTATCTAAATACGTCTTCAAACAGATGCAGGCCGGTGTTTATGGCCGTACCGTTATTTTGGCGGTTGTTTGGATCTCCGTGGAATGGGTGCGGGGTTGGGTTTTAACCGGATTTCCGTGGAACCAAATTGGTTCTGTTTGGGCCAACTTAGATATCATGATGCAATTTGCATCGGTTGGCGGGGTGCTTGGGTTGGGGCTGGTGACGCTGACTGCCGCCCTGCTACCAGCCGGACTTGCTTACACGAAGGAACCGGAAAGCCGGAAATACTTGCCAATTGTTGGTTTTGCGTTGCTTATCTGTGTCGCTGGGTTTGGTGCAGTGCGTTTATCAGGAGCAAAAACGGACATTGTTAATGCGGTTAAGCTCCGTCTTGTGCAACCCAATATTCCACAACATTTGAAGTGGAAACCAGATTTACGTCTGGGACATATGCGCTCCCTAATTAAGCTCAGTGCGCAAAGATTTGAGGGGGTCCCGCCACCAACTCATATTATTTGGCCAGAAACAGCAGTGCCTTATAATTTGCAGCATGACCTTAATTTGTTGAATGCGCTTGGAAAAACGGCCCCAATTGGTGGGGCCTTAATTACTGGGGCCCCTAGGTTTAGTGGACCAAAAGCAATAAAGCCTGAATACTGGAACAGCTTATTAGCAGTTCTGCCGGGGGGTAAAATCGATGCGATTTATGATAAAATTCATTTGGTTCCGTTTGGTGAATATGTACCATGGCGCAGCGTCTTAAAATTCACAAAATTGACCGAAGGGCGCTCAGATTTTTCAGTGGGGCAACTGCCACGTACTCTAAAAGTTACCGGCTTGCCGGCTTTTGCTCCTTTGATTTGTTATGAAGCAATTTTTGCAAATGAAGTCGGAACTTTGGGCATTCAGCCCCGTTGGCTTTTAAACATTACGAATGATGCGTGGTTTGGGCAATCTTCGGCCCCGTATCAACATTTAGCCGCCGTTCGGTTTCGCAGCATTGAAATGGGATTGCCGTTGGCGCGGGTCGCAAATACAGGAATTTCAGCCATGATCGACCCATACGGGCGAATTTTGGCTCAATTGGAATTGGACAGCGAAGGCGTTTTGGACGTCGATTTGCCCAAAGCCCTTAAATCGCAAACCCTATATGGGCGCTTTGGTGATGCCATTGTGGCGCTTATGATGATCGTGTGCGTTGGTTTTGCCGCCGTTGGCAGGGGACACAAAACAGCTAAATAAATTAACCGTTTAAGGGGTTCTTTCGTATAACGTATCTGTCGTTGGTTGATTGATGTAATCTTGTTATAAAAGTAGAAAGATATGAGACAAAAAAGTGATATAGTATGGTTGATCAGCCTGGAGAACAAGGCCAAGTGCTACCCCGTTATGCGCAGATGCCGCCTGGTGTGCCGAGCTTGATCGATATGCATGTGGGCAAACGATTACGCCAACGCCGATCTTTATTGGGCTTGAGCCAAGAAAATTTAGGAGAATCTGTCGGCGTTACTTTTCAGCAAATCCAAAAGTGCGAGCGCGGCGCAAACCGTATTGGAGCCAGTTGCCTATATCAATTTTCGACTATTCTGGCCGTATCCATCGCTTATTTTTGGAACATACCAAGCGACCCTCAAACCGTTGGTGTGTCTGAAACGGTGGGGTTTTCAGAGAATGCCCAATCTAGTTTCACGACCGACACCATGGCGTGCCGCGAAACACTAGATTTGGTCCGTGTTTATTATCAAATCGCTGTACCGGAAGTCCGTAAACGAATATTGAAGCTGGCTCGGTCTTTGGGCGTAAAACCTGAGGCTTAGGGCTTTGATTTGATCAAGGCATTATCCGTAGACCTGAATTTCACTGAACTCTATGATTTCGGTTTTTGCAATGACCTGCGCCCGTTCAGATTTAAGGGCTTGGTGCCTAGGGTCGTTTTTAAAACAATGAAATGCGTCTTGATTGGGAAATTTTAGAATGTGAATTTCGTCTGGTGGGGGGGGCTTAAAGTGCCAATACCAGGGGATGGTCTAAATGCCACATCTAGCTGCCAGCCGTGATCTTTAGCGTCGGTAGGATTTTAGCTTCGAAATGTCGCAGGGCTAAAACCCCAGCGTTCGTCGCATATAAATATACGATGATCGTAATGTCCAAAGGGCGTGTTCTTGTCATTAAGAAAGTATTATTGCCACAAATTTGGGGCCTGGTCAAAATCCAGATACAGCGCTTGAAAAACTGCACTTGACCGACCCGCTAAACCCTGCGAAAAGCGCGTGCTTTGAATTTTTAAGAAAAAGCCGTGGGCGGATTTGGACTGCTTGCCTACCACGTAAAAAATTGTGCTAAGTGGGGCTCTCGAATGCATAGCACAAAGATGCCCTTGGTCCATTTTTTGAACCAGATCGAAGGGATCTATTATGCATAAATCAGATTTTCTATTTACCAGCGAAAGCGTTTCCGAAGGCCATCCAGACAAAGTCTGTGATCGGATATCAGATGCGATTGTTGATCTTTATTTAGGCAAAGACACCGTTTCACGGCTTGGTGTTGAAACCTTGGTAACCACGAACTTAATCGTCATTGCAGGCGAGACGCGTTGCTCACAGGAAGTAACAAAAGCAGAGATCGAAGCCGCAGCCCGTGGCGCGGTTAAAGCGATTGGTTACGACCAAGATAACTTCCATTGGGAAAAGTCCGAAGTTCAGGTTCACGTTCATGCGCAATCTGTTGATATTGCTCAAGGTGTTGATTCTGCCGGAAATAAAGACGAAGGCGCTGGTGACCAAGGGATTATGTTTGGTTATGCTTGCAACGAAACCGATGTTTTGATGCCGGCTCCCTTGCATTATTCACACCAAATTTTAAAGCAAATGGCTGACGCCCGCCACGCCGGCAAGTTACCCGGAATTGGACCAGATTCAAAAAGCCAAGTCACACTTCAATATGAAAACGATAAGCCGGTTCGTGCTACATCTGTTGTGGTTTCAACTCAGCATGAAGAAGGCATGAGCCAAGATGATATTCGCGAATTGGTTCGCCCGTTCATTGAAAACGTTTTACCTGAAGGTTGGATGTGTGCAGAAGAAGAGCTGTACGTGAACCCAACAGGTAAGTTCGTCATTGGCGGCCCTGATGGCGATGCCGGTTTGACGGGGCGGAAAATTATTGTTGATACCTATGGCGGTGCAGCCCCACATGGCGGCGGCGCATTCAGTGGTAAAGACCCCACCAAGGTTGACCGTTCTGCTGCCTATATTTCACGTTATTTAGCTAAAAACGTGGTTGCTGCTGGTTTGTCCAACGCATGCACCATTCAGTTGGCTTACGCGATTGGTGTTTCAAAGCCGTTGTCGGTTTATGTGAATACGCACGAAACAGGTAACGTAGATGAAGATAAATTGGCTGATGTCCTTCAGGAATTGGTCAATCTGTCGCCACGCGGTATTCGTGAGCACTTGAAGCTAAGCCGCCCGATTTATGAGCGCACAGCTGCTTACGGTCACTTTGGGCGCGCTCCAGATGCGGACGGTGGGTTCTCGTGGGAAAAAACCGATTTGGTTGACGATTTGAAGTCTGCTTTCGGCGCTTCTTGATCGTTGGCCACGAACGAAAACGATACAGATCAACGTTGGTATGGTCGGAGGACAGGCAAACCGTTACGTGCTTCACGCAAACGGTTGCTGGAAGAGCTCCTGCCGACCATCAGGCTTGATCCTGAGCCGGAAAATATACCGACTGACCTCAAGATACTTTTCCCAAACCCCGTGCGCGAGGTTTGGTTAGAGATCGGCTTTGGTGGCGGCGAGCATTTGGCTGAACAGGCTGAAAAAAATCCAGACGTTGGGATTATTGGTTGTGAGCCATTTGTCAACGGCGTTGCATCGTTAATGAAGCACATTGATGCGAACGGTGTGACGAATGTTCGGGTTTATGACGACGATGTGCGTCATCTGCTTAAATTAATGGCACCAGCATGTTTCGAGCGGATATTCATTCTGTTCCCGGACCCCTGGCCAAAATCCCGCCATCACCGCCGCCGGATTGTCAAAGATGAAACCATTGTTGAATACGCGCGTTTGCTAAAAGACGGAGGTGAGTTGCGATTTGCCAGCGACCATCAAGGCTATGTTAGTTGGGCGCTCCACTTTTTGTTACAAAACAATGATTTGCAATGGACCGCGCGCCGCCCCGATGATTGGCGCATCGCACCGCCTGATTGGGTTGAAACCCGCTACGAGCAAAAAGCCAAAGCCAAATGCGACGCACCTGCTTACTTGAGATTTGGACGCAAACAGCGCTCCATCTAAGCACTTGAAAAAAAATGCTGTGGGGTATATATGACATTTACGTTTAGTTAAAAGACGTATCTCGTTATCGTTAAATTTTAAAACGAAGTGATGGGGTGGGCTTCAGGCCCACCTTTTTGTTTGGTATAACGGTTTGCTTGAAAACCGTGAACCGGCGGGCGTAACGGTTTGGGGTTAAACCGTGAGCCCAGTGGATATAACGGCTTCACGCAAGCCATTAAAATATTGAGTTTTAAGACCATGAGTTTGGCTGACCGCATTGAAAATCTAATTACTCCAACGATCGAAGAATTAGGCTTTGAGATCGTGCGTATTGAGGTATTGGGTGAAATGAGCCCGTGCTTGCAGATTATGGCCGACCGCCTTGATCAAACAGGTATGAACGTTGATGATTGTGCGAAGATTTCTCGCGCTGTGTCAGCGATTATGGATGTTGAAGACCCAATCACCAATGCCTATACACTTGAGGTTAGCTCCCCCGGTTTAGACCGACCCTTGGTTAAGCGCGCGCATTTCGAGCGTTTCACTGGTACCGAGATTAGAATGGAAAAACGGGGCCAAGGCGATGAGCAGCGCAGATTTCGTGGCGAATTGAAGGGCCTTAAGGGTGATGACGTAGTTTTATTAATTAAAGGCGAAGAAATTCACATCCCTTTCGCGGATGTTCAAAAAGCAAAAATAGTTATTACAGACGCACTGATTGCAGCTGCTAAAGAAGGTACAAACCAATGAGCGAAACCATGACCGATACGAGCGCCGTACACGCGCGCCCCGAACTTCTACAAGTTGCTGAAACGGTTGCCCGCGATAAGGGTATCGAGCGCGATGAAATTTTGGAAGCGATGGAGCAAGCTATTCAAAAAGCGGGACGTTCCAAATATGGTCAAGAACATGACATTCGGGCGCATATCGACCGGACGACAGGTACCATCAGCTTAGCGCGTTTCTTAGAAGTTTTGGCGGATGACGCTGAAATTGAAAACGAAGTCACGCAATTGCCGTTGGCGCGGGCGTTTCGTAAAAAGAAAGATGCCGTTGTTGGCGAGTTTATTGTTGATGAATTGCCGCCCATTGATTTTGGGCGTATTGCAGCGCAAACAGCTAAGCAGGTTATTGTTCAAAAAGTACGTGAAGCTGAGCGTACACGGCAATTCTCAGAATATAAAGATCGCTTGGGCGAAGTTGTTAACGGTTTGGTCAAACGGATCGAATACGGCAACGTGATTGTCGATTTGGGACGTTCTGAGGCAATGTTGCGTCGTGACGAATGCATTCCGCGAGAACACTTTAACAATGGCGACCGGGTTCGTGCTTACATTTTGGATGTGCGCGAAGAAGCCCGTGGGCCGCAAATCTTTTTGTCACGGACCCATCCTGAATTTATGGCAAAGCTATTTGCTCAGGAAGTGCCTGAAATTTATGACGGCATTATTGAGATCAAGGCGGTTGCTCGTGATCCCGGATCACGAGCAAAAATGGCCGTTATCTCTCATGATTCAAGTCTAGATCCCGTTGGCCCATGTATTGGCATGCGGGGATCGCGTGTCCAAGCCGTTGTCGGTGAATTACAAGGTGAGAAAATTGATATCATCCAGTGGTCTGATGATCCTGCGATGTTCATCGTTAACGCATTAGCGCCAGCCGAAGTGGCGAAAGTCGTTTTGGATGAAGAGCGCAACAAAATCGAAGTTGTTGTGCCTGATGATCAATTAAGTTTGGCTATTGGGCGCCGTGGCCAAAACGTTCGTTTGGGATCACAATTGTCCGGATGGGATATTGATATCTTAACGGAAGCGGAAGAATCAGAGCGACGCACTAAAGAGTTCCAAGTTCGGTCTCAAATGTTTGTTGATGCTCTGGATGTCGATGAGGTTATTGCACACTTGTTGGTCACCGAAGGTTTTGCTCAAGTTGAGGAAGTAGCATTTGTGCCAGCTGAAGACTTGGTCAATATTGAAGGTTTCGATGAAGATGTTGCCGCTGAATTACAGCAACGTGCGCGTAATTATTTAGCTAGCCGTGATGAAGTTTTGGATACCAAACGTAAAGAGTTGGGCGTCGCAGATGATGTGGGTACGCTCGAGGGTGTGAGCGCAGCCATGTTGATTACTTTTGGTGAAAACGAAGTTAAAACCAGAGATGATTTAGGCGATTTGGCCGGTGATGAATTGCTGGAAATGGTCGGTTCCGAAATTTCCGGGCTAGATCAAGCGAATGAGATCATTATGGCGGCGCGGGCGCATTGGTTTGACGACGAAGAGACAAAGGCCGATGATGCTGCCCCAGATGCAGGGACGGAATAAGCGGGACGCGGGTTATGGCGCACGGACGCGATGTAACGCCGGTTAAAAAGAAAAACCGAGCCCGCGATAAAATTAAAGCGATCCCAATGCGAAAATGCATCGTTTTGGGGGGCGAACGACCGAAGAACGAGCTGATTAGGTTCGTTGTTGCTCCAGACGGATACGTAGTTCCTGATCTGGAGGCGAAGTTGCCAGGTCGGGGTTTATGGTTGAGCGCCCAGCGTGATGTGGTAAACACTGCTAGCGCTAAACGCTTATTTGCCAGGGCAGCCCGTCAGAATGCGGAGGTGCCTGAAGATTTGGCAGGTCAGTTAGAAGCTTTGTTGGTTGCTAGGTGTGTCGGTTTGTTGGGCATGGCTCGGCGTTCAGGAAGTGTGGTGTCGGGCTATGAAAAAGTTCGGGCTTACCTTCAGAATGGCAAAGGTGGTTTGATTTTGGCAGCCCGAGATGGTGCCATTGGCGGCCGTCGCAAGGTGCAAAATGTCGCGCCGGAACTAACGGAGTGGGATCAGCTTGAAGGTTTTGAGCTGGCTAAGGCTCTGGGTAAAGAAGCGGTTGTTCATGTTGCCGTTGCTCAAGGGCCAATAGCAGATCGATTGGCGGTTGAGTTTGGGCGACTTGCAGGGTTTAGAAGTTCTCTAGAACCTGAAGAGCCTAAAAAAAGTGAAGACGAATAAAGTAGGATTTGATGAAAATTTTATTTTATTCGGTATAATGAATATGTGATGAGGAACTATCCTCATGAATTATGCCCCGATTGGGCAAGTAGCGGTGGAACGGAATTCGATGAGCGATACCAATGAGACGACCAATGGTAAAAAACTAGGGCTTTCTGCGCCAGGTAAGCTTGAGCTAAATAAGACCGTTGAAACCGGTTCTGTTCGCCAAAGCTTCTCGCATGGGCGTTCCAAAATGGTTGCCGTCGAGGTTAAGAAAAAACGTGTTTTCGCGCCGGATTCTGGCGGGCACATGGCCGAGGTTAAAAAAACAGCTGAGCCGTTAGTGGCTCCTGTGGTAACTGAAGAGGTTGTGGTTGCTGCCGTGCCCGAGGCTCCAACAACAACGCCAACAGGCCGGGTTCTGACCAATGAAGAGCGCGCATCGCGCATGAAAGCATTGGAAGAAGCCCGCGAGGAAGGTGAAGTAAAGCGTAAAGCCGCTGAATTGAAAGCATTAGAGCCTGCGCCTGCGCCAGAATCCACTTCAAGGCCTGTAGCTGCTGCCCCTAAAAAGAAAACGGCACCTGCTGCGGCTAACGTGAAGATTCCAGACCCTGCAGACATTCCGGCTCCACCATCGGAAGACGATAAAGAACGTCGGGTCCGGCCTAAGAAACTTGTAAAAGTTGAGCCTCCTAAAAAGGCCACGACAAACAAGCGGGGTGAGCCACGCCGCCGTGAAGGTAAATTGACGATTTCTGAAGCATTGGAAGATAAAGAGGGCCGTCAGCGCTCGCTTGCATCTGTTAAACGCAAACGCGACCGCGAACGCCAAGACGCTGTTAGTGCACGAAACTCAGGTAAAAAAGTTATTCGTGAAGTTGTGATTACTGAAACCATTACGGTTCAGGAATTGGGCAATCGGATGGCGGAGCGGGCCGTTGATGTCATCAAATCGTTGATGAAAATGGGCGTTATGGCAACGGCGCAGCAAGAAATTGACGCCGATACAGCAGAATTGGTTGTTGAAGAATTTGGCCATAATTATAAACGCATTGCCGCATCTGATGTGGAAATTGGCCTCAAAACAGTGAATGATGACGATGATGCCAGTGAATTGGTATCGCGGCCACCTGTTGTTACGGTTATGGGCCACGTTGATCACGGTAAAACATCGTTGCTCGATGCCATGCGCTCATCCGATGTGGCTGCTGGCGAAGCGGGTGGAATTACTCAGCACATTGGTGCGTACCAGGTAAATACGGCATCGGGATCTAAAATCACCTTTATTGATACACCGGGTCACTCTGCATTTAGTGAAATGCGTGCACGCGGTGCCAGTGTCACTGATATTGTTGTGCTGTGTGTTGCGGCCGATGATGGCATTATGCCTCAAACCGTTGAGGCCATTCACCATGCAAAAGCAGCAAACGTTCCGATCATAATTGCTGTCAATAAAATTGATCGCCCTGATGCGGACCCAGCGCGTATTCGCACTGATTTGTTGCAGCATGATATTCAAGTTGAAGAGATGGGTGGCGAAGCGCTAGCGATTGATGTGTCTGCTAAAGAGCATTTGAATCTCGATAAATTGGAAGAAGCGATTACGCTTCAGGCCGAATTAATGGATTTAAAATCCAATCCAAACCGGCCTGCTGAAGGCATTGTTGTCGAATCTAAAGTTGAAGCAGGACGTGGTGCTGTTGCAACCGTTTTGGTTCAGCGCGGAACATTGCAAATTGGTGACATTTTGGTTGCTGGTAAAGAATATGGCCGGGTTCGTGCCATGACCGATGCAATGGGCAAACAATTAAAAGAAGCAGGTCCTGCGTTTCCCGTTGAAGTGCTTGGTTTAAGTGGCGCGCCTGCATCCGGTGACGAGATGGCGGTTGTGATTAGCGAAGGCCGGGCACGTGAAGTGGCTGAATTCCGTGAACGACGTGAGCGAGATACCTATGCAGCAGCAACGACCCGTGGAACATTGGAAGAAATGTTCGAGAAAATTAAAGACGGCGAAGCAGAATCTTTGCCGATTGTTCTTAAGGGCGATGTTCATGGTTCTGTTGGTGCGATTAAAGCATCATTGGATAGTTTGGCGACGGACGAAGTGCGGGTTAATATGCTGCATTCAGCCGTTGGTGGTATTAACGAATCAGATGTGACATTGGCCAGGGCTTCTGGCGCGGCGATTATCGGCTTTAACGTGCGGGCCAATCCACAGGCACGCGCGTTAGCTAAACGGGATGGTGTTGAAATTCGCTATTATTCGATCATCTACAACTTGATTGATGACTTGAAGGCTGTATTGTCCGGGATGTTATCTCCAGAAATCAGAGAAACCTTCTTGGGTAACGCGACCATCAAAGAGGTCTTCAATGTATCCAAAGTTGGTAAAATTGCTGGTTGCTTTGTATCAGAAGGCTTGGTCCGTAAGGGTGCAAATGTTCGTTTGATCCGTGATGAAGTGGTTATTCATGAAGGTGAATTAAGCCAGTTGAAGCGCTTCAAGGATGATGCGGCTGAAGTCAAAGAAGGCGTTGATTGTGGTATGGCCTTTACGAATTATCAGGACATGCGCGCGGGCGACACCATTGAGTGCTTTAGTGTTGAAGAGATTGCTCGCGAAATTTAAGACGCGATATAAAACGCACCTATTAAGATGGGGCGTATAAAGAGGATCAAATGGTAAGACGGGACTCTAAAGCCCCCACCCAACGTCAATTACGGGTCGGCGAAGAAATTCGCCACTCCATTGCTTGGGCATTAGAACGCGGCGAAGTGCGTGATCATGCGATTGTTGGTGTTGCGATTACGGTGACCGAAGTCCGCATTAGCCCAGACCTTAAAAACGCAACGGCGTTTGTTACTCCTTTGGGCGGTGGCGATCAAGAAGCGGTTAAAGCCGTGATTGATGGCTTGAATCGTGCGGTACCGTTTTTTAGGCGGATGATCGCTAAGCAATTAGAATTGCGCGCTGTTCCTCGAATAAATTTTATTCCTGATGTGTCGTTCGATAAGGCCTCTGAAATGGATGCCTTAATGCGCCGCGCTGATGTGGCCCGTGATTTGCG
>JAPKAX010000253.1 GCA_028825025.1 Rhodospirillales bacterium
TTGGCCTTTACTCGTTCAAAATAAGGTATTTGCGCGGGTGTAATTATGCTCATTGCCGTTGCCGTTCTAAACACCAGCTTTACAATGCTTTTCTCCATTTGGAGTGCCTTATCACTTGTTCTAAGCTCCAGATTTACTGGTCGTTTGTGCTCGCTAACATTTTTACCAAAAACTCAACCTAAATTTTTCATAGCCATAAATGTCCTTGGCCGTTATGACGTCACTTTCCGCTTTAAGCAAAAGTTCGTCCGCAACTTCATTGAATGTTTTGTAAAAATGTAATATGGTATTGTTGCTTAAGCAACGTCACAGCGTATTCATCATCCGCAAATTTTATCGCGTCTACTAAGTCTTTAATCTTCGTGCTTTTCCGCACATATCTATTTAAACTTGGTATTCATATCCTGCATTGCCAAATTCCGTCCTGCACATCATCGCGCAAATACACCAGCACTCTGTCACCGCGTAGTTCATGTCTATTTGTGTATTCGCCATTCTATATAACCTCACGTCCATGTGTTGTACTTGTGTAAGTTTATGCGCAAATCACTCTGTGTACCAAGTGTGTAGCATTAGAAAAGGCCACTTGCTTTAGCAAATGGCCTTTTAAGTTACTGTAATTGAAAGATTTCACTCCAACATAATTTTTCGAGGTATTAGCGAGAGTAAAATTCGATAACCAGATTTGGTTCCATTTGAACCGGGTAAGGAACGTCCGCTAGCTTAGGAATACGTACAAATGTACCTTCCATTTTGCTTGCGATAACGTTGATATAATCAGGCAATTCGCGTTCACTGCTTTCCATAGCCAGAAGAACTAGCGGCATTTGGCGTGATTTTTCACGAACCGTGACGACATCGCCTTCTTTAACCAAGTAAGAGGGAATGTTGACCTTAATGCCGTTAACCCGGATGTGACCGTGGTTGATAAACTGACGTGAAGAGAAAACAGTTGGCACAAACTTCATGCGGTACACAACAGCATCCAAACGGGTCTCCAAAATACCGATTAGGTTCTCAGATGTATCACCGGTGATACGCTGTGCTTCTTTGTAATAACGACGAAACTGTTTTTCAGTCACGTTGCCGTAATAGCCTTTAAGTTTTTGCTTAGCCATTAACTGCAAACCGTAATCAGATGGCTTGCGGCGACGCTGACCGTGTTGTCCCGGAGGATAGTCACGCACGTTGATTGGACTCTTTGGGCGACCCCAAAGGTTGACGCCTAGGCGACGGTTAATCTTGTATTTGGCTTGAATACGCTTACTCATGTTAAGTCCCTTTTTATTAGGTGTTCTTATCCCGGTATGCCTTGTTCCTGACCATCTGACCAGGGGCGGGGTTCAATGAAACAAAGCCATTGGCCCACGTCTCCGGGAACGGCGCGGAATATAGGGGTTTAGCAGGGTTTGTCAAACCCTAAGGCACAGCAGCAGAACAATCTGATTTACTGGCCTCTAATTCCTAATCTCAATACAGGAAATCGTGCCAACTTTTGTATAAATAATTAGGCGGAAAGGCGCGGCCGTTTTCTTGTAAAAGATATTTTGAAGGCAGATCTGGGCGGCGCAACGCTATCATCCCCGCATTTCTTGGCAAGCGATGGCCTTTGCGCAAATTACACGGAGAACAAGCTGTCACCACGTTCGCTCAACTGATCCGCCCGCTTCTAGAGCGCGGGATCACGTGATCAAAGGTTAAATTTTTCGTATGAAACGCCCACCCACAGTATTGGTAAAAAAAGCCATCGCGTAAAAGGCATTAAATCGGTGGAAGGCTTGGCGGGTAATAGCTTTTACGTTCTCTTTTAACGAGATAACGCTTGGCAGCTTGAGTTCCATATTTGGCGGATAAACAATTTGCTCATATTCATCAACAACAATAACGCGATTAAAAGTTGTTGAAACTGCGTTTTATAAGATCGTTGTTGGTTGGGGCAAGGGAACACCAAAGCATTCAGCTAAGAAGTCCATGCCTTCCATAATACACTTATCATTTAAGCTATGCCCTAAGTGCGGAACAACTTCGCCTCGGGCTAAAACACCCGATCCTTGCAAAGCAGCAACTCCTTCATATAGGGCCTCTACAGGCACCACATCGTCCGTAGCTCCATGCATCATCAATACAGGCGGCTGCGTCTTAAGCTCACCAGCGATCAAATCTGGGGCAATAATGACCCCAGAATAAGCAAGAATACCCGCCAACTGTTGCTGACGCCGGATTCCCACATGCAAAGACATCATGGAGCCTTGGGAAAACCCAACCAAAGCCACGTCTTTTGCTTCCAAGCCGTATAGTGCCATTTGCTGATCAATGTAAGCATCCAAAATGGGGGCCGCGGCTTGTGTGCCAATTAAACGGGACACTAGATCTGGGTTGTTCAAGGAAAACCACTGATACCCGACAGGGGCCAAATCAAAAGCTTCGGGGCCATTTGGGGAAACAAACTGAGCGTCAGGCAATACTTTGGCAAAGTAAGGAGCTAGGCCGATGAGGTCCTGACCATCAGAGCCAACGCCATGACAAAAAATAACAAGTTGTTTGGCGGGTTGACCAGAAGCAGGTGCAACACTTGGGCCTTGAAGTGCGGGCTGATCGTTCATCTTTATTTCCTTAGGCTGTGGGTCTCTCAATAAGTCTGCCTTTTGGTAACCGATTACACCACCCCTTGTCACGCCCGGTCACAAACCGCTATCAATTATTATGACTTTTATGACCCGATTCGCTCCAAGCCCAACCGGGCACCTGCATCTAGGCCACGCCTATTCGGCTCTGTTTGCTGAGCAATATGCGCATAACCAAGGCGGACGGTTTCTGCTGCGGATCGAAGACATTGATCCAGAACGCTGCAAAAAAGAATATGACACTCAAATATTAGAAGACTTAAAATGGCTTGGCCTTAATTGGGAAACCCCTGTCAGGCGCCAATCAGAACACATGGATGCGTACCGAAGTGCGTTAGCGACATTAGAAAATATGGATTTACTTTACCCCTGCTTTTGTAGCCGCAAAAACATCCGCAATGAAATAGCTGCCGCCGGGTATGCGCCGCATAACATCCCTCACGGTCCAGAAGGCCCCTTGTATCCCAGAACATGCCGTCGTTTAAGCCAGAACGAACGTCAAGAACGGACGGCTTCGGGTGTTCCTTTTGCTTTGCGATTAAAAACAGATTCCGCCATCAACCAAACCGGCCCGTTGACGTGGTACGATCACTTAACCGGAGAACAACAAGCCACTCCTGAAAAGTTTGGCGACCCGGTTTTAGCCCGCAAAGACATAACCACCAGCTATCACCTGTCAGTTACGGTGGACGATCATATTCAAGCCATCAGTTGCGTGACGCGCGGCCAAGACCTGTATTCCGCAACCCACATCCACCGGCTTTTACAGAGTCTATTGGGGCTCGATACGCCTGCCTATCACCACCATCCGCTATTAGTCGACGAACAGGGGCAACGCTATGCAAAACGCGACAATGCGTTAACGCTACACAGCTTACGCGATCAGGGTCATTCAGCCGCTGCTGTTCGCAAAATGGCTTTTGCCAATGCTTAGGGTTTTAGGCATCGGGTTTGCCCTTTTTTAATGACAGGGCATACGGTCGCGGCCCCAGTCGAGCAATTAGAAGTTAAAGGATCTCTAGGTTTGTTGTGATTGTTGACGACGACACGGTTATTTTGGACCGAGCAATTGATGATGCGCTACAAGCCCGCCTTGTTGGCTTGCAAGCCAACAAGGCTTCCTTTAGGTAGAAAAGGCTTCAAACAATGGCCCTTAGCTCCAGATTCTAAATATGCGCTGGAAGCCCTAACGCTCGACAAAATGGTAACCTTATACTTCGACGGATCGCGCATGGATCGCCACGTGCGGCAATTGGAGCATTTATTTTTGGCCGATGGGTCATGGGTGCAAAGGCAAATGTTAAAACGCGGCATGGCGCGGGTGTAAACATTCCCAGACAACAGAGCGATTGCTGCGGATATGTATGCCTTAGAACGCCAAACCCGCAACGCCAACATGGGCTTTTTGGCGCATCCTTTTTACAGTCTGAAAGCAGCAGCCCCCAATGCACTTCGGCGCTTAATTGATCCATTTCAGTTGATCAAAGGGAGAGCTTTGGATGCAGCCAAAGTCAAAGGGACTATTTATTTAAATTTTGGTGAGAACTGGCGCGATGATTTTACCATCACACTAAAAACCCAAACGCGCCGCGCCTTAATCAAATTAAATCTTGATATGGAAATACTTGAATTCAGATACATCCAGCACATTATAACCACGCCAGCAGTCTGAATAGACAATACTGTCTGGTAC
>JAPKAX010000028.1 GCA_028825025.1 Rhodospirillales bacterium
TCGGATGAGTTTGCGAGCCAAATCATAGCAGGGTTGCGCGCTAACAAATGTCGCTCTGATACGTATATTCGTGTTCAATCCTATGTTGATGATTGGGGCGATATGACCGCCACTGGGCCCGTTGGCAGTTATGTTGTCTGCCGTAGCCGAGGGCGCGTCCCTGCCTTCATCACGGGCAAACATTTCGCTGTAAGCAGTTGGCGACGTAACGCTGATGATGCGTCCCCACCCCGAATTAAGGCAAACGGTAATTACCTCAATAGCCGGTTGGTTGGATTGGAAGCCAAGCGAAACGGCTACGATGGCGGTATTATTTTAAACCGCGACGGCTCCGTTAGCGAAGGACCAGGAGGATGCATATTTATTGTCCGAAGGAAACAATTAATCACACCACCGGTTACCGCCGGGATTTTAGAAAGCATTACCCGCCAAACAATTTTAGACTTGGCTCAGGTTTTGGGCTTGGATGCGATTGAACGTGATGTAGGACGTACAGAATTGTATTTGGCGAACGAAGGATTTTATTGCGGCACCGGACAAGAAATTGTGCCTGTGTTGTCTGTTGATAGAAAATCGTTAGGTACGGGCGAGCCTGGCCCCATAACCCGCGAACTTCAAGAGGCCTATGACCGGGCCGTTCGGGGTCAAGACGATACATATAAGAATTGCCTAACTCCCGTTTACGACATCTAGAAACAAGAGAAACAAAAATGAGTGAAGTACAAGTCAGTGCGATACGATTGGGACTGATCTGGCGGCGCCTTGACGGCATCGTTGATCAGGTTGCAGAGACTTTTTTACGAGCGGCTTTTTCTGTTGTTGTTCGCGACAACTACGACATGGCTTTTAGTATATTTGATGCAGAACGGCGACAGCTCACTCAATCGAAACGCTCTATCCCAAGTTTCCTAGGCACTCTTCCGCGCACGTTGGAGGCCGTTTTAGAAAAATTCCCACGATCAAAACTCTCCCCAGGCGACGTGATCATAACCAATAATGCTTGGATTGGCACAGGCCACCTTAATGATATTTCAATGGTTCATCCTATATTTCGAGGATCTGACTTGGTTGCATTTGCTGCCAGTACCGCCCACACCGTAGACATAGGTGGTGCACCTTCACCATCCGCAAAAGACTGCTTTGAAGAAGGCCTTTGCATCCCTATTTGTAAAATTGTAGTTGCTGGGGAAGACAACCCAACGGTGATGGATTTCATAAATGAAAACTTACGCCAGCCCGCAGAAACAATGGGCGACATTCGGGCACAGTTTGCGGCGTACCGTGATTGCAATACCAAGCTTATGTCGTTGATGGATGAAGAAGGGCTGGATTCACTAACACCTGTTGCCGATGAAATTATTGCACGATCTGAACAAAGTATGCGCGATGCAATTTCCGCTCTACCGGATGGAACCTATAGCGACGGGTTCGATATTGACGGTGTTGACGTTCCTTTGCGTATTGAATGCGCTGTTACAATTGAAGGCGATCATTTAATCGTCGATTTTGAGGGAACATCTGGGCAAGTTCCATGGCCCATTAATAGTGTCCTGAATTACACTCAGGCCTATGCCCGCTATGCCATTAAATGTTTAGTTGATCCAGATGCGCCTAATAATGCTGGCTCGCTTGCTCCTGTCAGTGTCACAGCGCCGCAAAGCAGCTTGCTGAACGCCACCCCACCCGCCCCCGTTTGGGGCCGCCATTTGTCGGGCCATTATGTGCCGCCTGCCATCTTTGGGGCTTTGGCACCAATTATGGGCGATCGTATTGTTGCCGAATCTGGCTCCCCCTTGTGGAACGTTTACTTCAGCGGTCAATACGATGATGACCGTGGTAATTTTGTTAAAATGTTTTTCATGAACGGTGGTCATGGTGCGCGTGGGCACGGTGATGGTCCTGGATGTTTAAGCTTCCCGAGCAATGTTTCCAACCAGCCCATTGAAGCGTTTGAGCATCAAGTTCCGATGCTCGTTCGTGAAAAAAGCTTTATCCCTGATTCTGGTGGGGCAGGTAAATATAGGGGTGGCAATGCCCAAAAACTCGTGTTTGAAGCAAGATCAAAAAACCCGATGACCATGACCATTCGCCACGAACGCATTACCTATCCGCCGCGCGGTTTGCTGGGCGGTAAACCGGGTGATGCCGGGGTTGATATGATCAATGACGAATGCATTGCTGCAAAATCACGAACCACACTGGTTGCTGGCGATAAAATCGTCTTCCAAACCCCCGGTGGTGGCGGATTATTTGATCCTGCAGAGCGTGACACAACCCTGATAAAAAACGATTTAGAAAGTGGCTTAACAACACCTGCTGCGACAAAAGAGAATTATAATTATGACTGAGACGAAACAAGAGAACTGGCGCGTTGGCGTTGACATTGGCGGCACCTTTACAGACGTGGTCCTGTGGTGCGAAGGAGCGGCACACTTATTTCAGGTAAAACTTTTGACAACGCCTGATGATCCGTCACGCGCGGTGCTTGATGGGGTCAGCCAAGCTTTGGAGCAAGCCAGAATAACCGCCAAGCAGCTCGGAACTTTTGTTCATGGGACAACGCTCGTTGCAAACGCATTAATTGAGCGCAAGGGCGTAACCACTGGGTTAATCACCACAGAAGGCTTTCGGGATGTATTAGAAATTGGCCGTGAATGGCGCTACGATTTGTTTAATTTAAATATTGAAATGCCGACCCCTTTGGTCCCTCGCCAACGCCGGTTAGAAATTGAGGAACGGATTGATGCATCGGGTGCCGTCGATACGGCCCTTAATTTAGATCAGCTGCCTAAGTTGGCTCAAGAACTTCATTCCAAAGGCGTTCAATCTTTAGCGATTTCGCTTTTGCATTCATATCTGAACCCGGCGCATGAACAAGCCGTTGGTGCAGAAATTAAAAAATTAATGCCTGATGTTGCAGTTTCTTTATCATCGGATGTAAGCCCCGAAATGGGGGAGTACGAGCGCACCTCAACAACGGTTGCCAATGCGTATGTTCATCCTATTTTCCGCGATTATGTAGACCGCTTGGCTGCAGCACTGCAACAACTGGGTTACACCAATGAACTTCTTTTGGTTCTATCCGATGGTCGAAGCATTGCTGCTGATGTGGCTGTTAAATACCCGATTCGGCTGGTTCAGTCGGGCCCTGCTGCGGGAGCAGAAGCGGCTCGTTTATTTGGTAATTTAGCTGGGCAAAACGATATTCTTTGTTTTGATATGGGCGGCACCACAGCGAAGGCCTGCCTTATTCATGATGGTGAGCCAGAGCGCACCGTTAATTTTGAAGTCGCCCGTGAAACCCGGTTTGCGGAAGGCAGCGGATTGCCGCTTTTAATTCCGGCCATTGATATGATCGAGATTGGCGCAGGCGGCGGCAGTATTGCCCGAGTTGATCAGCGTGGACTTTTACAAGTTGGCCCCGATAGCTCAAGCGCCGACCCGGGTCCTGCGTGCTATGGTCGGGGTGGTGATCAGCCTACCGTCACGGATTGCGATTTGTTACTGGGATATTTAGACGAAAATTCCTTCTTAGGCGGCAAAATGAAACTGGACCGCGAAGCAACTATACAAGCGATCAAAACACGCCTTGCAGAGCCTTTGGGCATATCGCCTGAAGAAGCCGCATGGGGCGTTCATGAAACGGTGACTGCTAACATGGCGCAAGCGGCAACAATTCACGCTATCGAACGCGGCTTAGACGCGACCCGCTTTGCGATGCTCCCAATTGGTGGCGCAGGCCCTGTTCACGCCTGCAGCATGGCTAAAAAAATCGGCATCACCCGCATGGTTTGCCCTGCAGGTGCTGGGGTGGCATCTGCTATTGGCATGTTAGCAGCGGCGATTTCGTTCGAGCTTGGTCGTGCGGCTCCCTGCGAATTGGCATTGCTTGATTTTGACCATGCTGCATCACTGCTTAATGGAATGGCCGATGAAGCGTCAGCTTTGATCATTAGTGCTGGGGCTGAAAAAAATGAAGTTACCCAATATTTCAGCGTCATGATGCGCTACTTGGGGCAAGGTTATGAAATCGAAGTTCCTGTAACGCTTGAGATGATCGAGAATAAAGACCGTGAACGGGTATTAGAACACTTTTCCGAAGCCTATCGGGACAGGTATGGCCGAAGTGAAGACATGCCCGCCGAATTGTTATCTTGGCGGCTAGCCGTTACAGGGCCACGCTCAACCTTGGGCGACACCTTAGGCCAACAAAAGCATGAAACAAAACCAACCCCTGTGCCGCGAAATCATCGTCCGGTTTGGTTTGATAATGGATATGTTGAAACCCCTGTATACAAACGAAAAGATTTTGCCGTTGGTAGTCATATTGACGGCCCTGCCATTATTGAAGAAACGGAATCAACGTTGGTATTGCCCATTGGTTTTAAGTTAGATGTTGATACGGCCCATAACTTGATTTTGGAAACAACAGCATGACTGAAGGAACTACTTCGTTTGTCGATTGGTTATCAAAGCGCCTAAAAAAAGCTGGATTACGCCGTATATTTGGCGTTCCCGGTGGGGGCACCAGTCTTGATTTAATGTATGCCATGCGTGATCAAAATATTGATAGTGTTGTGACGGCTCGCGAAGATGCCGCCGTCATTATGGCCGGCGTCAGCGGCGTTTTAAGTCATGGCCCAGGCGTTGCGTTCACAACAAAAGGGCCGGGGCTAGCAAGCGCCACGAACGGTCTGGCATCCGCATCCCTCGATCGTCTACCTGCCCTGCTTATTAGTGAAGCCTTTGGTGAAAAAGAACTCGAGTTTTTATCTCACCAAGTCTTCTCGCAAACAGATTTGATTGAGCCCTTATTAAAAAAAGGCCGAGGTAGTGTATTGGCCCCGGCCATCAACGCGGTCGAAAACTGGCTAGAACAACCCGCCATGGTTCCCGCAGTTATGTTTCCGTCATCCCCCGACTTGCAGGCACAAATAATTCATACCCTTGAACCACAAGCCCAAATCACTCCTGCTGCCCCTGATGTTGGGTCTGCGAAAATACTGCTCGATGGTGCGAAGTCTCCGATTGTTGTAATTGGCTTAGAAGCTGCCCGTTCGATTTGCACATCGGAACTGCGTGAATTTGTAAATCAGTTGGGTGCACCTGTGTTGTGCACCTATATGGCCAAAGGGTGCGTTGCAGATTCTGATCCGCATTTTGCCGGGTTATTCACTGGAGGCGCTATTGAACAAGACTGCATGAATACAGCTGATTTAATTGTTTTAATCGGTTTGGACCCGGTCGAACTCATCCGCAAACAGTGGGCCTATACAGCCCCCATCCTCGATATATGCAAACGTATTTACGACCCTCATTATTTCACCCCAACCGTGCGGGTGGCTGGGCCTCTGGATATAACATTACACACTTTGACCAAAATCATTAATGCAAGTACGTGGCAAATGGACACCATTGCAAACTTTAAAGCGGGTTTCATAAGCGGTATGGAACAAGGCGGCTCGGCTGGGCTTTCTTCGGCATCTGTTGTGAAGGCGGTACGGGATCATTTTTCAGGCACACCCCGATTGGCTGTTGATGCAGGGGCACATATGTTTTCAGCCTGCGCCTTTTGGCCCGCTAAGGCTCCCAATGACTTATTGATTTCTAACGGTTTGGCATCAATGGGCTTTGCTGTTCCAGCGGCCATCGCCGCCGCCTTGCATGATCCTGAACGGGGTGCCATTGCGATCACTGGGGATGGTGGATTTTTGATGTGCCTAGGTGAATTAAATACGGCTGCTGAAACCAAAGCCAATATTACGATTGTTGTTTTTAATGATGGGTGCTTGTCATTGATCGACGCCAAACGCAAAGATCGACAAATGCCCGATTTGGGCCTGAGCTGGACACCCCCAGATTTTGCAGCAATAGCTCGTGGTTTTGGTTTTCAAGCTTGGCAGATAAATGATCCATCAGAACTGGATGCCGCATTGGGTGAGGTAGCTCAATCGACGGGACCTAGACTTGTTGATATCAGAATTGACAGCAGCGGGTACCGAGAACAATTGCGCGCATTACGTGGCTAGCTTCATAGCCAGTTCATATCCTTCTGTCATGGCTTGAAGAACGCCCCGGGGTGAAAAGGCATCACCAATCAATTCAGTTTGAATTCCAGCCGCTTCCAACCCGGCTTGTAAATCTAGCCTTGGAACACGATGGGATGCATATGAGAGCGCCGCCACATTTTCAATTTGCCCAACTTGACCGGTTCTTAAATGTTGGTATTTAACTCTTCCCTCTTCGATATCATCATCCGATAAAAGTAATTCAGAAAATGGCAACAAAGTAATATTGGGCTCAAAAAGACGTTCAATAATGCCCTGACGGTTTACCAAAGACTCACTTGTTGCAAATCGTTCGCGTGATGTAATTAACACCAATTCATTAAATCGATTAGCCATCCAAAGAGCGGCATTATAAAAAGCAGTTGTGTGATCTTCGTCGATAATAACAGCGGTTCCGGCCAAGGATCGATCAGACCCCGATAGATCAGTTATTAGCGTTGGCAAATCCTTGATCCCGCCATCGCCTTTTAATTCGGTAGGGAGCGATAAGGGATAGACCATTTGGGCACCTGTCGCTAAAATAACTACTTCGGGGGCAAGAGCTAATATATCTTCAAGATTAGCTTTATGTCCTGACTTAATGTTTACTGAATATCGCTTAACAGCATGTTCTTGATAATCGAATATACCAGCTAACCCTTCCGCTCCGAGCATCCCGGCTGCTTGTCGGGCGCGGCCGCCTGGCAGGGCGCTAGCGCAAAATAAGTCAACATGATGCCCGCGCGCCGCGGCAACCCATGCTGCTTCCATTCCAGCAATCCCGCCTCCAACGACAACAATTTTTTTAGCACCGGCTTTGATTTTAGAAACACCATCAATCTCAACAGAACTTGCTAATGCGGGATTGTTATCGCAATGCAAACGGCCTGCATTTACAATGCTGGCCCAGCAAGTGTTTCCAGATATGCAGGGACGAATTGAGTGCCCTTGTCCGCTTAATGCTTTGTTGGGCCATGCCGGATCTGCAATTAACGTTCGTCCCAGCCCTATAAAATCCGCCTGACCTTTAACCAAAATGCGTTCGGCTTCATTAGGATCAACAATCATACCTAACGACATAACCGGAACACCTGATGTATGCTGACGTAATTGTGCCGTTTTGTCCGCATAGGGAATGCGTGGAGAATGGCCATCTGGTGTATGCCAATACAACGTATCTGATTGGCTACCCCAACAAAAAGACACGTAATCAACAGTGTCAGGAGTGACCACAGTTTGGGCAATTTGTTGAGCGCCTGCTAAATCAATGCCGCCTTTCATGCCATCTTCACCCGGCAACTTAAGGCCAATCATAAATTCAAGGCCGCAGGTTTGACGTACTGCATTTATAACATCGGATAAAAATTTTGTTCGACCTTCCAAATCCCCACCATACATATCATCGCGGTGGTTGCTTTGGGGGGATAAAAATTGATGAAATAAATGACCATGGCCTGCTGAAATTTCAACCCCTGTAAACCCCGCGCGCTGTAAGCGCAGGCTAGCCGCTGAGAAATCATCAACCATACATTTTATCTGGCTGACGCTTAGGGGATGCGGAACAGCGCCGGATAAATCATCTGGCAGTGCACTTGGCCCATACGCATGATCTACACGTCCCATTGCATAATGCCCTCGGCCCCGATCCTGTAGCTGAGCCAACAACAAACAATCGTGCTGGCGAACGCGATCCGCAACCTGCGACAATCCTCGAAGGCCTTCGTCACTGTATGCATTCATATAGTCTGGGCGCATGCTTTGTCCACGTAAGGCATTCACCGTTTCGCTGACAATCATTGCCGCCCCGCCCCGAGCCCTATTTTCATGATACGTTAAATACGCATCGGTTGGGGTTTGATTGCGTACAAACTTAGTTAAGATCGCACAATGAACAATCCTGTTTTTTAAGGTGTGCGCGCCAAGTTGGATCGGTTGGGCAAGATGCGGGAAATCATTCTTTCTTAATTTTGCGCCTATTTCAGCTTTCACTGTGCTGCCCGAATATCGGCTACGCGGGCTTTTCCGGCTGACATCAGCAACGACAAATCGCTACCCGCAAGAATCAGTTTAACGCCCATTCCAATATACTTTTGTAATAATTCGGGCTGATAAATACCGCCCATTCCAGGATGTTTTTTATGCTTTTTGCACGCATCTAACATCACTTCATAAGCCGCAATAATATCGGGGTGTTCAAGCTGACCCGGTATCCCCATTTCCATCGTCAAATCACTGGTCCCAATCAATAAAGCATCAACGCCGGACACGGCAGCAATGGAATCCACATTGGAAATGGCCTTGGGGGATTCAAGCATAAATACAAGCAACGTTGCATCATTAATAGCGGGGGCCGCTTGATCTATTGGGATTGAAGCAAAATCGATTTGCGGTAAAGTCCCTGTAATAGAGCGCCGCCCATCCGGTGGGTATCGGCAAAAATCAACAAGTTGAGCTGCTGTTTCCGCGTCGTCAACATGAGGGAATACAATACCCTGAGCCCCCCCATCAAGGACCCGTGTGGCGTGGAAATGTTGAAACGCTGGAACGCGAACAATAGGTGAAATACCACAAGCGCGTGCTGCAACACAGATTTGAACCGCCATATCCAAATCCATAGAATTATGTTCCATGTCAATAAACAGCCAGTCGAACCCTGCTGTTTTCATGGCCGGGGCAATATCGACCGTTCTTGCTTGGCGTAATCCGATTCCCACGGCCAAGTCGCCAACTCGTAACCGATCTAGTGCAACGTTTCGAATTTTATTCATATCACTCTCCAGAGACGGAGGGCAGTATAATTAACCTCCTGTTTAAACAAAATACGATGTTTGATAATCTTACCACAAGGACCGTCTTGTAAAGCAATAGTGAATCAATAAGTATTTATGTAGTAGAACACGAATGATGTACCAATACAAAAATGGGCGATTACTTGATGGCTTTTAAAAAAGATTGATGATGCCATTTGGGGCAAAAGTGACGTTTGCAAGTATCGGTTTGATTTTTTGAAGAGTTGTTAGTTTTGCGAGTTAAAAACTGGCCATAAAAAAATTTTGATAGCTAGGTAAATGTTCATATGATCCCTAGTCTCACCCACTTAATGCCTAATAAGTAAGCCCTATATGGCGTTGAAATTTAAGGGACCACTATTCCAATTGCAGTCATTCTCCTCACCAAAACCTCAAGGGAAAGCTTGGGGATTTTCTGTTTTATAACAAGAAATTTAGGAGAGGCTGCGTTACCTCTCCCATTTCAGTTTGCTGAATAGGCTTACTTTTTAACACCATTAACAGACAATCCCTATGCCGTCCAAGCTTGCACGCCACCTCGATAATATTTTAATTTTCCTTGAGGGCAGCCAATATTTACGAGGGAATATTTTGCGCGAATGAACATTCCAGGAGTCTGCCCACACCAGAAGCCGTTGCAATAACCAATAATCATTGTTGTGTTTGAAAAAATCCGGTTTTCTGTTCAGCAGAAAGAGCGATCACGTGGCCATCATTGTTCGACAAAACTACAGTTGGTTTGCCGCGTAATTGAGGCTGGAACACTTGTTCGCAGGAGGCGTAGAATTATTGCAGTCGGCCAACCTAAATAATTGGCTCATGGCAAATTGCGAATGACATTTTTGACGACGCCCCAAACCTCTGAGCCTTCTCCCATTAATACGGGCTGAAACTCGCTATGGTCCGGTGCATCAGGGATGAGCCACCATTGCTCCTTTTGCCGTTTAAGGCGCTTCACCAACATATCACCATCTGAAACGGCAACAACGATTTGGCCCGAGCGTGCTTTAAGAGAGCGATCAACAACTAATAAATCTCCATCAAAGATGCCGGCCCCAGTCATTGAATCACCTGATACCCGGGCGATAAATGTCGCTGATGGGCGTTGGATTAAGTCATTGAGGTCAAGCATTCCATCGGAAAAATCATCCGCCGGGCTTGGAAATCCAGCGGGAACCCGCGATGAAAACACCGGCAAAGAAAGCTGGGTTACCATCGATGGTTGGTAGATGCGCGTGCATTTTGTTTGTAAGAACATATGCAGAACATACACTCGTGTCCCTAAGAGTTCAAACAGAAAAATTAAATTTAAGGATAAAAAATAACCAATAATGATACCAAGATGATTCTATTAACCGTATTGATTTTTATGTAGGTTTATCTCTTGCCACAAATTCTGGAAATTCAGCAAATGTGCCTTTGATAAGCTCAGAAGAGAAACCATAAGTAACAACAGAAACATTCAGAGCCGTAACGATCCAGTCTAGAAGGCTGAAGTTTGAAATCTCGAAGTCGCGCAATGATGATAGTATGAGCGAGTAAAGGATGATCGATAGGAGGATCATATACCTACTATTGTGGCAAAAGAACCGAAGTGATTTTCAACTATTCGGTCGGCTCGCCCCGAGGGCGTAAAGCAAGCAGATAAGGGATAAGTCGGCAAAGAGAAAGGTTGGGCTAACCAAAGTAATAAGATCAGCAAGGCCACCGCCAACGCCTTTGCTTTTAAATGCCGTTATGCCAACAATCAAAGGAATAAAAAACCTTTGCACAAAAAGCACAAGATCAAAATAAGAAGCAGGCTTGGGCAAAGAACGTCATATTGATTGTACTTCATAAAGTTATATTTGAATTTTACGTCCTTCATTTTCAGGCTTTTAATCTTATGAAACAGAAATTATATTTTGATGCTGCATATATGGAATGTGGTTCAATGCGGTTTACTGGGTAAGCGCCTTAAATCACTTCATCATTGCGGTCATCGGTTTCACCGTATCGTTTTAGAGTTGCTGGGCGTGTACCTTCATAAAGTTTTGGCAAGTTTTTGGCTATCTTTGCATTTTCTCGCTCGAACAAGCTATTGCCGTCCATGTCACTGTCGACAATAAACGGTCCAAAATTTTCAACCTCTAAAACCCACATGGCTTGGGCTATGCCGAGTTCATCCAACCAATTTGCCGAGTGCACGTTTTTGACGCCGCGCCCAAGTAATGCGCCGGTACCATAGCCTACGGTGGTTAAATAAATAGCGCCATTGGGAACAAACACATTTTTGTAGTCTTCACCGGTCATGCCGCCTTTACCGATGACTAGCTTTGCGCCGGATGCTTTGAACCAGCGCTCCATCCATTTAGAAAACCGAAAAGACGCGGTTGCGGTAACGGCACTAACCGTAAAGCTACCATCGTCTTCGCGGGTTGCTGCTGGCGAACAATGGAAATTGGCACCACTTAATTCAGGCAAAGGGACAGGCATTTCAGCGCCATCTTCTATAACCTTTTTGTAAACACCTTCCCGCGCGGTATAAACGATACCGTCTAGATAGACGATATCGCCAATGTTTAAGGCGCGTAGGGCAGCAGCGTCCGGGTTCGTGCTTAAGCGGACTTTTGTGAGTTGTTTTTTAGGGGCCATTCGACTGTTTCTCGACGTTGATAAGGGGTGTACCATTCAGGGTCCGTTCTGAATTCGACGGAGCCATCGGCATGAATACGGGCTGTTGCCCGCCGTGATGATAAGCAAAACGCATGAACACTCATGGGCATTCCGCCGGTGTGGCAGCATCCGGCTTCAATGTGGCAATCAATAACCATCGATTTGCCTACAAATCCCATAGCGCCCATGCCGATGGAATTTCCAAGGTCTTTAAACTCTTGCTCTAGTTTTGCAATTTTAGGGTCCGGATTTCGGTCGCCTACTATGCGCAAGGCGGCGGCGCGCTTGCCCATGACCATGCAACTGTCTTTTGATCCGCCCAAGCCAATACCAATTATTGCAGGCTGACAAGCAAGGCCGCGACGACCAAATGCGATGAGCGAGTCTAAATAAAACCGTTTGATGCCCTCAATTCCGTCACCCGGAAACAGCATCCGATAATCAGTTCCGAATAATCCGCCTTTATGGACGGCAGTAATATCGATCCATGAGCCTTCGGGCTCGAAGGCGTAATCGATTTCAGGAGCGCCAATGCCGATGTTGTTGTCGTGATCTGTTCGCCATAGCGGGTGAACACGGTTGGGCCGCAAGGGAATTCGCTTGGTCGAATCCGCGGTTGCCTTTCTAAGTGCATGCTCCAAGCCAACAGGTCCGCCATTGATTCGGGCTTCGTTGCCAAATTTAACAAACCAACGGGGCGTTCCCGTATCACCGCACATGGCCCGGCGATCTTCTTTTGCTGCTTCATAATTCTCCAGCATGGCTTGTAAAACGAACGACGACAAATCGCCGTCTTCTTCTTTTGCGGCTATTTTTAAGCCAGCTAAGTAGTCATCTGGGATTTCGATGGCTGCCTTTTCCATCAACGTATTGGCAGTTTCTAATATAATGTCCGTTGAAATCATCAGCAGAGTGTCCTCGTCAATGGGGTAACTAGATTTATCACGAATAAAAATAATATTTCAATGTAATCGACCGCATCTACAAAAGCTTGCATTATTTTGATTCAAGTAGGCATTAAAAAACCGCACCTTTTCCTTTATAAAGATGGCGGTTTTTTTAAAGAGAGTGACTGAAGCCCTGATTCTACTGAGGTTTTTTTACGTCTGGCGTCACTGCAACTTTGCGGGCGAAGGATTTAACTTCAATTCTGGTTTTGCAATCTTTCATACATGCCGTTTTTTTTACGTCCGGCCGTGGGTCAGGTAAAATAAAGCCGTTGCGGTTCGGCATCTTAATGGCGGCCAAACGTTGAGCATCTAAAGTCGCGTCTTCTTCCAATATATCATTCATAAACAATACATAAGCACTAACGGAATAAACTTCGTCGGTTGTAAGGCTTTGCGCGTTGCCATAGGGCATGGCGCGGCGGATATAGTCATAAAGGGTGGTTGCATACGGCCAATAACTGCCCACGGTCTTTTGTGGGTCCGCTGTGGTTAGAGTGTCATACCCGCCCATTAATACCGGATAACGCCCCGCACCTTCGCCAAATTCACCGTGGCAAGCCGCACATTGCTCCAAATAAACTTCTTCGCCTTTTTCAACAGTTCCACTACCTTTGGGTAAACCATGGCCATCAGGGCGTGCATCAATATCCCAACCGGCAATAACGGATTTAGATACGAGGCTACCAATACCAAGGCGTTCACCAGCCATTGTAGTTGTGGATGATGTAAAAATAAGGGCTGCAACACTGATGCCGAGAATATTTTTAAGAGATTTGGACATTTTCGACATCTCCGCCTGTGTTAACTTTCCAGGTGTGGACTGAATTGTTGTGATAAATCGACCATTCGCCACGCAACGCGCGTAATTCAGAAAAATCGGGTTGTACATAGCCAGATTCGTCAATGGCCCGGCTTTGAAGAAGCGCTGGTTTTCCATCCCATTTCCATGGCAGGTGGAAGCGGGTTAAAGCTTTGCCAAATACGGGGCCGTCAATTTGTGCTGGTTGCCAGTTTTTGCCGCCATCAACGGAGACATCGACTTGCTTAATTTTACCTTGTCCGGTCCATGCTAGGCCTTGAATTTCAACAAACCCTTTGCCGTTGATCGGCTTTTCCATGCTGGGCGATGTAATCACTGAATTGCATTCTTGGAACCATGTGAACTGGCGCGCCTTGCCCGTAGGCATCAAATCTGTGTATTTGGATGTTTCTTCGCGGGTGTGCCAAGGCTGGTCACCCACTTCAATCCGGCGCAACCACTTAATGCTCATATTGCCTTCCCAACCGGGAACAAATAGGCGTAACGGATAACCCTGTTCAGGGCGCAGCATTTCACCATTTTGAGCGTATACAACCATGCAATCGTCTAGGGCTTTATCCATCGGGATCGAACGTGTCATACCCGATGCATCCGCACCTTCAGCCAACAACCATTTGGCTTTGGGTTTGATTCCGCATTCGTCTAAAAGGGTTGATAATTTAACGCCAGTCCATTCGCAGCATGAGATCATGCCGTGGGTAAATTGTACGGCTTCTAATTGTGCCCCACGCCATTCCATGCCTCCATTTGCGGCGCATTCTAGAAAATGAACGCGGCTTACCGATGGCATGCGTTTGATGTCGCGCATGGTGAAAATTAGTTCGCGATCAACAAGGCCATGAATAACGAGGCGGTGATCGTCTGTATCAATATCTGCAACGCCGCCATGATGGCGGCAAAAATGCAGGCCGTTTGGGGTGATGATGCCGTGAAGATCAGCAATTGGGGTGAAGCTGACAGAAGATTCTGGGGTTGCGGTTAACCATGGAACCGTGCGCCGAACAACTTTTTGTTCGAACTCAGAAGGCATGCCGTAGGGAGTTATATCAACACCATCGCCCAACCCTTGCGACCAAGAAGGCACATTGGGTGGAAGGTTTTCTGGATCACCAGCCAATGCCATGGTTGGAACGGCTGCCGCTGCAACGCCCCCCGCTAAGGCCGCGCTGCCTTTTAAAAAATTGCGGCGATTAAGAGGATTCTCAACCGGTAGCTCAGGTTTTTTTGTCGCCATTATCTGCTCTCCCAAACGAAATCTCACGATCAGTATTTTATAAGATAATCATATTCAATAAATATATATTATCAACAGGCAATAAGTCCGTGTCGCAGAAATTATAGGACTTATTTAGGGTTTTTGATGTTTAGATTTCAGATATGTTTTAAACGGAGTTTGCGCATAGGCCTTTTCTTGAACGTACTGGAATAAAGATAAAAAGCTTTTAGGTTCCAGGTAACCAGGCATCCTTAAAATCTCTGCAGCTTTTCCTGATTTAGTGCCAACTTCATCTGGTGTTTCTGGAAAGAACTGTAAGGTTGGGGTGAACCGAACATGATTTTTCTGGGCCTGTTTTTTCTCAGATTGAGCGCTGCCATCGAAATCGATCATTTCGCGCATTCCGTGAATATCAACTTGAATGATATTGAAGTGTTTTTCAACAAAGTCGCGCACTTCTGGCTGTGCAAAGTTAATCAAATGGGTGTCACGGCAATAAGAACAGCCGACTTGTTCCCACATGATAGCCAAGCGTTTCCCTTGTTCATGGCTTTCGGCCAGATCATCTTTTAAATCTAAAAAACTTTCCAAAAACCAAGACTGCGTATAGGTCCCATCTTCGCGTAACACAGCTTTCAAATCCTTTGCCGCAAATGCTGCCCATGGTAGGATATTTACTGCAACACCACCCAAAGCATACTGACTGAATTTCCGACGTGTAATCATTTACAGGTCCTTTTTATGGGTGATTGGGGTTAACCAACTTTACCTAAATTGGGGAACAACTCTAGTAACCAAAACCCAATGACGTTCATTGAATCGGTAACAAACAGTGTGCCGGTAATAACCAATAGGGCGCCAACTAATTTTTCAACCTTTGGCATGTGGCGTTTAAACTTTGCCATGAACTTCATGAACGGTCGGGCGGCAAAGGCGGCGAGAAGGAACGGAATACCCAAACCTGCAGAATAGGTTGTAAGCAATCCGACACCGGTAAATATGCTGTCTTCCGTTCCGGCAATAAATAAAATTGCCGCTAATATAGGTCCAACGCAGGGGGTCCATCCGAAAGCAAAAGCGAGTCCGATGGCGTAAGCGCCCGCTAATCCGGCTGGTTTTGATTGCATATGAAAGCGGGCATCGCGAAACAGCATTGAGATGCGAAACACGCCTATGAAATGCAGGCCCATGACAATGATAACACCGCCTGCAATTTTAGATAATACTGCAATATGATCTGCAATCACTTGGCCAAAGGTTGTGGCCGTCGCCCCAAGGCCGATAAATACAGTTGAAAATCCCAACACAAACGCAAGTGCTGAAATAAAGACGCGGCGCGATACGGCTGGGTCAATACTCCCTTCATCGGTGATTTGACCTAATGTCACGCCGCCCAAAAAACATAAATATGGCGGCACCAATGGCAACACGCAGGGTGACAAAAAGCTCAAAATCCCAGCAATCAATGCGCCGCCATATGTGATATCCATTGCGTCCATTTTATGAGCCTTTAAGCACCTTTAACTCGGATATTTGTGTTTTCAGGAACCGTAACTGTTTCTTTCTTTTTAATATAATCACTGACCAAATCATAAACCGGTGGGCCTTCGGTTCCTTCGTTGACAGAAGCCCATCCAGCGACAACATAGCTTTTATTTGGATCAATCGGCTTACCATCTTTCAGCGATGTTAAATCACTAAACCGGTTGCCAATAGATTGGTTGATGTCGATGCTGTAAGACATGCCTCCAACCCGAACCATATCGCCGCCTTGTTGGTAATAGGGATCTGTATTAAAAAGGTTATCGCCAACGTCTTCCAAAATATCTTTGATCAGTTTTCCTGACATTTCTGAACGGTAGGCTTTGGGGTAGGTAATGGCTGTTTGATTAAACACGTCTTCCGTTGTGATGTTTTGACCCGGCAGTAAACTAGAGCCCCAACGGAAGCCCGGCGATAAAGAAATTTCAGCATCGCGTTCTTCAAGCAAAGCCTGACAAATCAAATCATCGAAGGTGCCGTTGAAATTTCCGCGCCGGTACAAGGTGCTATCTGTGGTGCCCAGAACCGTATCCAGTTCTTTTTTGTGAGGGGCCCGGATTTTTTCAATGATCGAAGCCATTTCATGGTCCGGTGTGATGACGTCTGAAAAGACCGGAATTAATTTAAATTCGTAATCAACAACCCGCCCGCCTTTAACGTCTAAATCCAATCGTGCTAAAAATTTGCCGTGAGAACCTGATGCGATCAACAACGTATTGCCGACTTTGATGGCTTCCGGTAAGGCATCATGGGTGTGACCCGTTAGAATAACATCAATACCTTCAACGCGGGATGCCAATTTACGGTCGACATCAAATCCATTGTGGCTCAAAAGAACAACCAGTTCAGCGCCTTCTTGACGTACTTTTTTGACGTTTTCACGGATCAATTTTTCACGGATACCAAACGACCACGTGGGGATCATGTGACGTGGATTGGCAACAGGAGTGTAAGGAAAAGCTTGCCCGATAACGGCTATTTTAATGCCACCCTTCTCGAAAAACTGAGAAGATGGGAAAACGCTTTCTTCCCATTCCGTGTCGATAATATTGCCGGCTAAGAACGGAAAGTCTAGGCCTTTGATCAGCTCTTGAACGCGCTCTGTTCCGTAGGTGAATTCCCAGTGCCCAGTCATCGCTTCAACGCCCAAGTTGTTCATAACGTCGACCATGTCTTGGCCGTTTGTTTTAAGTGCGGTGTAGGACCCTTGCCACGTGTCGCCACCGTCTAATAACAACGTATTATTGGGGCGTTCGGCGCGGATGGATTTGACCAATGTTGCCATGCGGTCCATGCCGCCAACCCGGCCATACGTTTGGGCCAGTGCTGAAAAATCGTGGCTGCTCAGTGCATAGGCTTCAGGCGATGAAATCTCGAGCTTGAAGTGTTCAATCATGTCTTTGCCGGTTAAGTGCGGCGGTAGTCCGTTGACTTCACCAACGCCTAAATTAACTGATGGTTCACGAAAATAAATAGGGGCCAATTGGGCATGGCAATCGGTGAAATTCAGGAGCGTTACTTGACCTTTGGCATTAAATTTCAATAGATCTTTTTGGCTAAGGCTTTGCTTTGCTGCTACGCTTGAGTAGCCGCCTGAGGCACCGGTTAGGGCTGCAGTTGCTGCTGCAACTTGAAGAAACTGCCGACGATCCATCATTGAATTGATCTCCAAAACTTGGGTGTCATATTAAGATGTGTGCAAACAAAAGGGGATGCGCGGTAAGCATCCCCCATGTCTTTAGTTCGCGTTCTAGTTCCGAACGGCAGGCGTCTCGACCGGTAAGCCGCGTCCACGCCAAGCAACGTAAAGTTCCAAGTTTACATATTCCTCAGAGCCGTAACCAAATGGTTTTGCCCGAATGTTTTTATTACAACCGCGGAAACGACGATGTATCGATCCGGGTTTTTGCCACTTAAGCCGATACGTTGGAAAGCCATTGCTTTGGCCTTCACTCAGCATGTTAGCGCGTGCCATATTGCCGGAATTGTCTCCATGACAATTCTTACAAGACATATCTAACTGTCCACGACGTTGATTGTAAAAGGCTTCACCTTTTTTGAAAAACGGTGCAACTTCGCCATCAACTTTAACGCTCATAGCCTGACCATTTGACTGATGACGAACAAACGTTGTCATTCCTAACATTTCAGCCGATTCATACTTGAAGGGTTTGGCCTTCATGTTTTCAGTTCTGCATTGATTGATGCGTTGTTCCAAGTTCTGCATTTTGCCAAGCTTGGGATTGTGCTTTGGATACTCGGCTCCCGTCATCTTCATGCTGTCAGCCGCATCTTCATGGCAAGACGCGCATGCTTTTCCGACTTCACCTTCCGCTTGTTCCCAAAGAACGCTTCCATCATCAACCCAAAGCATCGCCGGGTTTTCAAAATTATCGTCTTGAATGGCCTGTGTTTCCTTGGCTGCATAGGTGTAGCCACTGCGACGGTCTTCAACTTGATATTTACCATAGTCTTCTGCTGCAAAAACCGTCCCAATCGACGTGACGGTCATAGCGGCAACGCCTAGCGCTGCAATATACAAATTACGCATGAGTGTACCCCTTTTTAAGTGACCGTGATTTTGGTTGTCTTTTTATATACTGCACCGGAATCGTCGGTCCAAGCCAAATCTAACGAGCCGCTATCAACGGCTTTAACATGGAAAGACAAATAGGGGTTTGCTGAAACCGCACCATGCCAATCGGAAGAGAAAACAGCTTTTCCGTTGTAGGTACAAACAAACTTGTTGATGATTTGACGGGGGATCTTTTCCCCAGTTTTTTTGTGTTTGCGTTGACCTGATTCCATCTTATGGGAAATGAGGCTTTTTACTTCGAAGATTTCACCCTTTGCAACTTTTTTAGGTACCTTCACGCGTGCTTTAACTTTTGCCATTTTATATTCTCCCTTTCCCGATCAACCGCCACATCCACCGATGGTCACTTTGACCTCGGTGGTGGCTTGAAATATTGAACCGTTGCTCATTTCAGCAACAGCGACCACATTTTGTGTTTTTGCTAAGCGCATCCGAACAGATGCTTTAGCAACGCCACTTGCTGGGGTGAAATGGAACGAAGCAACGCTTGGCTCTGGGTTGCCTTCGGCAAAAATGTGAACGGACTTTACATAGTCGGCATCAGTCATCGGGCTGTCAACTTCGACGCTCAAAGGAACTGTGTTTCCATTTTCTGCGATTTGAGGAAGTTCCAAAGTGATTTTACCACTCATAATTTCTTTTCCGCCGGCTAATTTGCTAACGGCATGGACGGTCATTTTTTTGTCAGCTTTGACAATAGAGCCAAAAAGGCTGATCCCAGCTGCGGCTAAAATGCCAGCACTGGTGTAATTCAAGATATCGCGACGCGAGACCTGAATTTTGTTTTTCTGTGATTGCATTGGTATCTCCTTGACGGTAGGCGTCATTAAATTTGCAAAGACGGTTATTTAAGCGTCATTAAGTAAGCGACGATATCTTCAACGTCTTGTGCCGAAATAATGGTTTTCCCAGCAAATTTTTTCATGACGCGGTTGAAGCCGGCGGCTTTATAAAAGGCGGGCATAATTGTTTCCGAATTAAGTACTTTCGGATCAACGAGGCGCAACCGAAACTCACCTTCGCTATAACTCGCAGCAATTCCTTTAAGGTCAGGACCAACGTTGCCGTGAAAGGCTTGTTCAGGAATGGGCATTGAATGGCAAGCCAAGCAATTTCCCTTTTTGCGGTTAATAGCAAGCTTCTTGCCGTTGACTGGATCTCCAGCTTTTCCGGTTAACGAAGCGGCAATCGCATTATTTTTAATTTGATATTTTACTAGTCCAGCTGCCGAAGCTGGAAGGCTGAGCGACAAGGCAATGCTTATGCCTATGGCGGCCACGACCAAGGGTCTTTTAACCAAAGCTTCCTCCTTATATCTTGCGAAACGTAAGCGCCCCGCAATCCCATTTTTATGCCCGTTTGTACGGGTCTTCAATTTGTCTGTTAAATTATATAATACAGCTATTTAATAAAATCATATCCATAATTCATAAAACATCAAGTTTTTATACTATATAATTATTGAATGTATAAGATTAATGTTGTGTATACCCCATCTAACACGATTTAGGTGTTATTATGGGCAGTATGAGAAAGAGCCAATTAAATAAAGTAAAACA
>JAPKAX010000029.1 GCA_028825025.1 Rhodospirillales bacterium
GCTAAGCTAATGGCTAAGCTAATGGCTAAGCTAATGGCTAAGCTAATGGCTAAGCATAAGAACCCTGGAAAACCGTTTGAAGTTGAAACGTGACAGGTTCAATTCGACCTGATAAATAATCGCCTACACAAATTAAAAGGTTTCTGTTTTAGATGCTTAAAAAGACGTTGGCAATTGCGCTTAAAATTTTAGTCTCCGGCACCTTGATTTGGTATTTGCTCAAAGATATCGATGTGGACGCGGCCCTAATCCGTTTGCAAAGTGCCGATTTACCACTTCTTTTCTGCGCTATTGCTCTGTTTCTATTGCAAGTTTTGCTGGGGGGCTGGCGTTGGCGCATTGTTAGCAAAGCCATTCATGCCCCCATTGATTTTATAAACGCATTGCGTATGTTTTATATTGGAATGTTTTTTAATCAGGCGTTGCCTGGTGGCACCGGTGGCGATGCGGTGCGGGTTTATTTGGCCTACAAAGATGGGCTTGAACTCCGGGGTGCCATAAACGGTGTCATGTTAGAGCGCTTGGTTACGGTCATTGGATTGGTGCTGTTGTTAGATATGGCACAACCTTTTCTTCAAGCCCGGATTGACCCGAGTGCAGCAGAATGGGTTTTATTCTCTGCTGCATTGCTTACACTCGGTGTCGCTGGTGGCTTGGCGTTTATTATGATCGTTGATTGGTTTTTCAAAAACTTAAATCATTGGCGAATTGTTCGGGGCTTAAGTAATTTAAGTACCGACACGCGTCAGGTTTTTCTAAAACTTGGCAATGTCTTTCCAATCACGGCATTGGGGCTGTTGACGCATATTAATTTATCCCTATGTGTTTTTGTTTTGGCGGAAAGCATAGGGCTGGGTGTCAGCGTTATGGATTGCCTGATGCTCGTGCCGCCGGTTCTATTAATTACCGTTATCCCAATCTCAATTGGTGGCTGGGGTATTCGCGAAACGGCTATGGTGACGGCGTTTGGTTTGATCGGCGTTCCCAGCGAAGGGGCATTGGTTTTATCGATTTTGGTTGGGCTTGTTGGTTTGGGTATTTCACTGCCTGGCGGGTTGGTTTGGTTGATGAGCCGCGAACGCGGGCAGGGCGCTACTTTGAATACGATTGAGATCGAATTGGCCACCCAAAAAAACGCTCAATCATAATCTTATTCTAAAAAATCATTTGATTTAAATCATCTTTCTGGATGCGTCGCGATTAATCGTGTACATGAAATAGATAGGTTTATTTATTCTTGAATTTGATCCAACGGAGAGATCCATGAAAATTTCGTTTTCCAACCCAGCGGCTGTCACATCAGGCGTTGTTGTCGTCGGTGTAAATGAAGGCAATAAGTTGTCTTCCAGTGCTGCCGGTATTGACAAAGCCTCAGGTGGCAGCTTGATGCGCGCCATTAAAGCCAGTACATTTAAAGGCAAAAAAGGCCAACAATTATCTATCATGACACTGGCAGGCACCAAGCTTGACCGGGTCCTGCTTTTGGGCTTGGGCAAGCCTACAGATATGGGTTTAACTGGCGCATTAAACGCGGGCGGTGCAGTCTATGCGGCTTTGGCAAAAGCGGGCGCAGCAACTGTTGCGGTTTGTATCGATGGCATTGATGGTGACACGAAAACAGCCCCTGATCTTGCCTCTGAATTTGGTTATGGTGCCCGTTTGCGCTCCTACCGGTTTGACAAATATAGGACCAAAGAAAAAGCTGAAGATAAACCAACGTTGAAGGCATTTAAGATTCTGTGCCCTAACTCTGGGAAAGCGCGTACAGCATTTGCGTCTAAAAATCAGGTGGCTGATGGTGTGTTCTTAACCCGTGATTTAGTTTCCGAGCCTCCCAACATTCTGTATCCAGACACCTTGGCTAAGCGGACAAAAGAGCTAGCCAAGCTGGGCATCAAGGTCGAAATTATGACTGAAACCCAAATGAAAAAATTGGGCATGGGTGCATTACTAGGTGTTGGCCAAGGCTCTATTCGTGAATCCCGCATGGTGGTTATGCAATGGAACGGCGCGCCTAAATCAAAATCAGGTAAAGCTGAAACTCCAATTGCCTTTGTGGGCAAGGGTGTGACGTTTGATACGGGTGGTATTTCATTGAAGCCTGCTGCCGGTATGGAAGACATGAAATGGGACATGGGTGGTTCAGCTGTTGTGATAGGCTTGATGAAAGCCCTCGCGGGACGCAAAGCTAAAACGAACGTTGTTGGCGTAGTTGGCTTGGTTGAAAACATGCCGGGTGGAAACGCTCAGCGTCCTGGTGACATTGTGACTGCCATGGATGGTCAAACTATCGAGGTTCTGAACACAGACGCCGAAGGCCGCTTGGTTTTGGCCGATGCATTGCATTACACCAACACTCGTTTCAAGCCTAAGTTCATGGTCAATCTGGCAACCCTTACCGGTGCAATTATTGTATCACTGGGTAACGAGTACGCCGGTTTGTTTTCAAACAACGATCAATTATCCGAACGTTTAGCGACATCGGGTTTGGCGGTTGATGAAAAAGTTTGGCGCATGCCGATGAATGATGCGTATGACAAAATGATCAATTGCGATGCGGCTGATATGAAAAATATTGGTGGCCGGGGCGCGGGTAGTATTACCGCGGCTCAGTTCCTGCAACGCTTTGTTGGTAAAACACCTTGGGCGCACCTCGATATTGCTGGTGTGACTTGGTCAGGTAAAGATGCTCCTGTGGTCCCTAAAGGCGGGACTGCTTTTGGTGTTCGTTTGCTTGATCGCTTGGTTGCGGATCATTACGAAAAGTAAAAAACAGGGGGCTTGGTTTAGATACTAAGCCCCCTAATTTTTTAAGGCGTCATTTATGACGGACATTGCTTTCTATCATTTAGAGCGGTCCCTTTTAGAAACCGCATTACCACAACTTTTAGAAAAAACCCTAGAAGCCGAAGAGCGCGCGTTGGTTTTAGCCGCATCGGATGCGCGGGTAGAAGCTCTTGCGGATGTGTTGTGGGCTTATAAAAATGAGTCTTGGCTGCCCCATGGCACCGTAAAAGACGGCTTTGCTGGTCAACAACCTATATGGCTATCGACGTTGGATGAAAATGCCAACGACGCCACCTTTTTATTTCTGATCGATGGCGCAACGTCCGATCATGTTGGGAGCTATCAGCGCTGTTTCGAGATGTTCGATGGGAATGACCCTGATGCCGTAGCGGCAGCGCGCGGGCGCTGGAAAATGTATAAAGACGTGGGTTATACTTTAGCCTATTGGCAACAAACCGCAACCGGCGGCTGGTCAAAAAAGGGTTGATCTCAACATGCAATCTCTTGAATTTAACGCAGACAAAAAAGGCCCCTTAGATGGCATTCGTATTCTTGATCTGACTCGTTTGGTTGCCGGTAACATGCTGACACTTCAGTTGGCAGATTTTGGAGCGGAAGTTGTAAAAATTGAACCTTTAGGAAAAGGCGACCCACTTCGGGCGTGGATGGATAATGGAATAGCGACGTTCTGGAAGGTCTATTGCCGTAACAAAAAAAGCATCGCGTTGGATTTCAGATCAAAGGACGCTGCTAAAATAATTTTGGCACTGGCCGAAAAAGCAGACGTATTGGTTGAAAATTTCCGCCCCGGTCGCCTGGAACAAATGGGGCTTGGGCCCGAGGTTTTGCATGCCAGAAACCCAACGCTTGTTGTTGTGCGGGTGTCTGGATTTGGTCAAACAGGCCCTTATAGTCAACGCCCCGGGTTTGGGACTTTGGTTGAAGCCATGTCGGGTTTTGCAAATCGAAATGGTTTTCCTGATCGCCCGCCCTTAGTTCCCCCCTTGGCCTTGGCTGATATGATTGCCGGGTTGCAAGGGGCATACGCGACCATGGTGGCTTTACGGGAAGTGGAATTAAAAGGGGGGCAGGGGCAGGTCATTGATTTGTCATTGCTCGAGCCTATCCTATCGACTTTGGGGCCAGAAGCATTTTCATATCAGGTGACGGGTGAGCTTAAAAAGCGCGTTGGTAACCGCTCAAACACAAGCGCGCCGCGCGACGTGTATTTAGCGAAAGACGGTAAATACGTTGCGTTGTCGGCATCTATTCAAGCCATGGCGGAACGCGTGTTCAGAACTATTGGTCGAGCCGATATGATTGACGACCCCCGCTATAAAACGAATGCGGACCGAGTTGCCCGACGTGACGAGGTCAACGATATTGTTGCTGAATGGATAAGTGTTCGTAAACGCGATGATGTTTTGGCTATTTTTGAAGAAGCTGGAATAACAGCGTCACCAGTTTATGATGTGTCTGATATTATTGCTGATGAACATATAAATGAACGAGGTGTTATCGTTAATTTACCCGATGATGATGTTGGCCAAGCTCCGCAACATAATGTCATTCCCCGGTTATCTGAAACCCCCGGTGGTTTCCGCAATCGGGCACCTGAATTGGGTGAGCATACGGAGTATTTTTTATCGGATGCCGGATTTTCCGCAACAGAAATTGAAAGCCTTAGGGCAAAAAATAGTATTGAAGGATAAATGAATGCGTAATCAACTTGTATGGCGGTCCATGCTTTATGTTCCCTCTAATAACCCATCGTTCATTGGCAAAGCCCACACAAGAGGCGCGGATGCGATTATTTTAGATTTGGAAGATAGCGTTCCTGCTTCTGAACGCGTTGGCGCGCGGGCCGGGCTGGCGGAAGCTGTAAAGACTGTCGGGCAATCTGGGACTGATGTTCTGGTTCGTATCAACCGCCCGATCGAAGAAGCTGTGCGTGATATTGAAGCGGCTGTGATGCCGGGTGTTTGTGGATTGTACTTACCTAAAGTCGAATCAGCTGAGCATCTTTGTTTGCTTGAAGAGCTGGTTTCATCACGCGAGCTGATCCAAGGGATGGAGCAAGGATCAACGACGTTGGTCCCAATGATTGAAACCGCTGGTGGATACTTCCGGGTCGAAGAAATTGCGAAATCCTCACGCCGGAATGCCGGAATTACTTTGGGTGGTGAAGATTTTGCACTAGATACAGGCATGATCCCGGATGAAGAAACGCTGTTTTTAGGAAGCCAGAAAGTTGTTTATGCGGCGCGTGCTGCGGGCATCATTCCGTTGGGAACCATCGGGACTGTTGCTGATTTTAAAGATTTGAATGCCTACCGCTTAAGCGCTATTAAATCTCAAAAATTTGGTTTTGAAGGGGCGTCCTGTATTCACCCAAGTGTGGTCACTTTATTGAACGAGGAATTTGCCCCAACGGAAGAAGAAGTCAGCAAAGCCAAGCGCTTAATTGTGGCCTATGAAGAAGCCCAAGCTCAAGGCACTGGCGCTATTACGTTGGATGGAAAAATGGTTGATGTGCCAATAGCATTGCGCGCTCAAGCATTACTCGAAAAGCATCAGCGTATTTTAAACAATGCATAAAGTCCTAATGATTAGAGTCGGTGGATCGGGGATAGGTGCTGCTACAGCCGTGAATATGGCTAATAAAGGTTGGCATCCGGTACTGATGTAACGGATAATCAGGCATTAAATAATCTTGCAAACAAGATCGAGAGTGATAACGGTCCTTTTGAAGCGTTGGTGACACTGGACGGGATCATCAATAATTCACAAACTATTCTGGAAATGGATGTTAAAGAACATGACCGGGTCTGGGACGTAAATTACTTTGGAACGATCCATACAATTCGGGCATTTGCCCAATAGATGATTGCGCAAAATTCTGGATCAATTGTCACTCTCGGTTCAATTGCGGGAATGGGTGCGTTTCCATTACGAGCTTACTCACCAAGTAAAACGGCAATTATGCGCCTTACGCAGATTTTAGCGGTCGATATGGGTCGTTTTGGCGTGCGTGTGAACGGTGTGGCTCCAACGTATGTCTTGAGCTCTACGATTAAATCTCGGATTGACGTCGGCCTGCGTGATCCTAACCGCATTCGCAAAGCCGGTGCGCTTGAAATGTTTACCTTGCCCGAGTACACCGCTGAAGTGATTAATTTCCTTTGTTCCGATGCCGCCGCCGCCATCACGGGCCTATGTTTCCTGTCGAAGTGGGCTTGGAGGCTGCGACAACTTATAAGTTATACGCTGGTGATTTGTCTTGGGAGACTGATTCGTGATCAGTTGAACTGCCAATTGCTTTACGAACTCAAGCATTGCTCGTAAAGCATCAACGTATTCAGGATAAAATCTCTTAATCAGCTCTGATCTGGTCTAGGAACTTATCGACTTGTTGGCGTAAGTTCTTAGGCTGATCGGTCAGTTCACTAGAAACACCAAGTACCGTATATGCCGCAGCTCCAGTTTCCTGTGTTGCTTGGTTTACCCACGTAATGTTGATGGTCACATCCTTATGTGCCCATTGCATCTTGCTCTACATTGTTGATTTTTCTGATGGTCCCAAAAATCCCATGAATCGCATCAACAAACTCATTTGTTGCGGATTGAATTTCAGCGATTTGGGTGCTGATTTCTTCCGCTGCTTTTGCAGCTTGCCCAGCCAAGTTCTTAACTTTAGAAACCGCCACAGTAAATCCTTTACCTGCATCACCAACGCGTGCAGCCTCGATGGTTGCATTTAGCGCCAATAAGTTTGTTTGCTCTGCAATGTTGGTAATCAGCGTTGGTGATGGCGCTATGTTCATTGACGAAGCTGAGTTTGATGAAAGCACAAAGTCTCTCCAAACACAGGTTGGTGGTACGGTTTGTGATGGTGGTAAGCCAATTGGTGCGATCACAATCAGAATGAACATTTAAAAACTTTGAGCTTTCCTTTGATTTATTTAAGGAAACGGAATGCCTTGATAAGGTGGCCCGTTTTCGACACTTACAAAGGATACAGCTTTATTTGCGTCGTAATAAAAAGACAAGAATGCCGCCAAGCGCCGCCATTCCACCCATGGAATAATAAGCCATCCCTTGGTAAGATGCATATAAATGACCGCTTGCATAAGCAGCCAAGCTCATTGCAGCCCCCATAACAACACCGGAATATAAGCTTTGCGCCGTGGCGGAAAGTGAGGGATCAATGCGATTTTGAATGTAATGCATAGCGCCTAAATGAGTTGCACCAAAAGTCATGGCGTGCAGAATTTGTAAGCCGATCAAAGGGACTAAGTCTGTGGTCATTCCGGTTAAGGGCCAGCGGATCAACCCCGCAATCCCTGCCAGTGCAATCAACCGTGCTGGGCCAATTCGTTTAAAAACAGTTGTTGAATACGTAAACAAAATAATTTCAGCAAAAACGCCAATAGCCCATAAAAGGCCAATCATATCCTCAGAAATGCCACTGTTTTTCCAGTGAATTGAGCCAAAGCTATAATAGACGGCATGGCTGGTTTGAATGAGCGCTGTGCCAAGCAAAAATAAAACGAACCGATAATCTTTGACGACGATCAAAAGGGTCAATTTTTTTATCTTTGATTTTGGCGGACGTAAATCGGGAAGGGAAAATGCCGATAATACCGTTAAGCCAAGCGTAAATACGATCGCCCAATAAACAACGTGGGTAGACCCTTCTTTCATAAGGTAACCAACACCCATGGCCGCTATCATGAAGGTAACGGAACCCCATAATCGAATGCGTCCGTAATCTAATCCCAGTTGAGCAACACCATGCATGGTTAAGCTTTCCATTAAAGGCATGGTGGGTGACCAAAGCGCTATAAATAATAAATGCAATGCTAAAATTGTGGCAAACGAATCTGTTAAGGGAAAGAATAAAAAGGCCAAAAAGGAAAGGCTTGTGAGGAGAACAATGAGAAGCTTTCTTTGCCCAAGTTGATCTGAAAAATGTGCGACAAGTGGGTTTGCAATTAATTTTGATGCAATTCCTAACGCTAAGACGGTTCCAATGTCTGTCGCACTGAGCCCCCGCCCGGTGAGCCAGATAGGCCAGAATATCAAATGAACACCAAGCATCATAAAAGAGGATGCGTAATAAGTGGCAAGGCGAATGGATATCATGTGTTTAACGTTTCGCAATACTGTTTCAAATAGTTCAGTCCTTTAATCGCGCGTGAACCATACCAAGATAACATTTCTCCATCAATTAAATGGGCTTTGGCCGAGTGGGTTGGATGTTGTTCACAAAATGCAGTTATGTGTTTTTGTGTAAATGAATAGGGCTCTGTTGAGAATAAAACTAAGTCGATTTGATTGAGATCCAAATCTGCGAAGTTGAATGTTGGGTATCTGACATCTTCTTTGTGTGGGATAACTTGCCAATCTATTTGCCCCAATGTGTCTGCAATATATGTATTAGCTGAAATCGACATCCATGGGTCATACCAAATTATGTAAAGAACACGTTGTTTGGGTAAAGTATCGGCATGCAATTTTAATTCCATATATGCAGTGTTGAAAGCAGCCTTAAGGGCTGTTGCTTGCTCAACTCGATTAAAAATACTGCCAATTAAATGATACAAATCTATATTATCTAACGTTTTTATAGGATGGGTGATAATTGTTTTAATCTTTCTCCTCTGAAGCTCATCTGCTATCGCCTTAGGGTTTTCATCAATATTTAGAAGAACATAATCCGGTGCCAATTCAATTAATTTTGAATAATTAATACGTTTGGTTCCGCCAATGCTGGTAACATTTTTAACCGATGCATCAGGGTGAATACAAAAAATAGTGCGCCCAACCACCTGATCAGCTAAATCTAAATCATAAAGTAATTCAGTCAGGCTGGGCACAATAGATACAATACGAGCGTTTGGTGCAGCAACGTTGTGTTGATTTTTCATTGCATCTATAAACATTTGGATTGCCTGTAAAAAAGAATTAGCGCAATTTAAAAAATTTTGTATGACAGAGGTCAGGTTCTGAACACATTTATTCTGCTTTAGTGACGGAATTGGTGTATAAAAACGTAGTTTTGTCTATTTGTTGCTAGAGGCTAAACATAATGCTTGAGGTTCGATCTGGATTAGACGCTGATACCCTACTGATGGCTGAAATAAAAGCTGCCAGCAAGGAAGAAAGCTTAAACCTATTAGCAACTGAATTTAATGGTCCGCTTTTACGTGTATCGCGTAAAGGGCACATGTTGTTTGCCAATGTTCATGGGGTAAACCTTATAAGAACTTCTAAAATCAAGCTTGGGGATTTAGCTCCTATTGATTGGCAAGCCCCGTTGAAACAGTCATTAGAGCAAACAAAGCCCGTTACCATTGATTGGCCGATTGATGATGGATTCTTTTCACTGACGTTTATTGACGTGCTAGATGCTCATTACGTTAATGTTTTTGCGCGCCATATCACTGGTGATTATCACGAAGAAAATCGCGATCCTCTTGCAAAAATGCCTAATCGGTTTTGTTTTTAGATCGCTTGCACCAAGCGACAACCCTTGCATTACGTAATGATATAGCAATCGCTGTTTGTGTCATTCGGCTTTAGCATTTCAAGGGGTATGCATAAACGTTGAAATTGCGGACCGCTGATGCGCATTTATGTAAAATTGGGGAACGGTTAACCAACTTAATCCGTGCTTCTGACACTGTTGTGCGGATTAGCCGAGATGAATTTTCTATTATTCAAGTAGACCCTAACGGTCATGACGGCATTGAGGCTGTTTCTAAAAATCTTCAAACCGCATTTATAACACCCGTATAGTTGCAGGTGAAAGGCTATTGTGCAAAGCTCATATTGGTATTTCTGTTTTCCCAAATGATACAAAAATAGCAGAAGATTTACTACATAATGCTGTTTTGGCTTTTGTTGATAAATTTCAAATCAACGAGAAGGGGTATCATTTTTTTTGCCTCCGATGCGCACCAAACCGGACCGGCGCTTGTCGGTTAAATTTGATTTAGAAAAAGCGATTGAGGCGGAAGTTTTTACTCTTTATTTCCAACCTAAACAGCTACTGGAAACGGAGCGTAAGCCCTCGTTAGCTGGAATCACTCAGAACAGGTTGAAATTTCGCCCGTTGAGTTTATCCCCATTGCCGAGCGTTCCCGGCTCATTTACCTTTAGGCGCATGGATACTACGCAAGGCCTGTGAACAAACTAAAAAACTTCATGATCATGGTTTAGGGACTTTGAAGGTTGCTGTGAACTTATCCGCATTGCAATTCAATGATGAATACATTGTTGAAACGGTTCGGGGCATATTAGACGAAACGGGAATGTCACCAGAGTTTTTAGACTTAGAAATCACAGAATCTATTGCTATGAATAATGCGACAAGTGCCAGTGAAAAGTTCAAAAAAATGGATGACCTTGTTGTCTCTATGTCTATTGATGATTTTAGTACAGGATATTCTAGTTTAGCGTATTTAAAGAACTTTAAAGTTCAACGCATTAAAATTGATAAGCTTTTAATCGATGATATAGGCACAGATATGGGCGCGGAATCGATTGCGCGTGCTATTACGACCATGAGCCATAGTTTCGGCATGGATGTGACGGCAGAAGGGGTTACCAATAAAAAAACAAATGGCTTTTTTACGAAGGTTAAAATGTGATGAAATTCAAGGCGAGTACTTTTCAAGCCCCTTGAGTTACGATGAGCTTGCTACGTCCATAAAACCGTTTAAGCCCCTGAGCACTATGAGCAAGGGTTCTTGAGCTGGTCTGATTTCCGCGAGTTAAGCGAGGCCATATCTGGAAATTTAGCAAGCGGTAAACGTAGGGAAGTAAAAAATCAACGCATTTCAAAGAAATAAGCGAATCAATTAACTCACTTTTTCCAAGTCAGCGCTCATTTTAAGCCAGTTTTCTTCGGTCGTTGCCAATTTATTTTTAATGTCGCCTAAGCGCACTTGAAGTTCCATTAACTTATTGGTTGAACCTTCATAAACGTCAGCATTGGCTAAGCTTTTTTCTACGTCTTCACGTTTTACGTTCAAGCTTTCCATTTGCTTTTCAGCTTTTTTGACCGAACTTCTTAATTCTGCGGTCTTTGCCCTCATTGTAGCGCGTTCTTGGCGTTGTAATTTGCGATTTGTTTTTGGTGCTTCTTTTGATTGACTGCCACGCTGTGCCCGGCGTTCATCGCGCCGCTGCTCAACTAATAATTTTTTGTAATCGTTTAAATCGCCATCAAAGGGGGTCACATTGCCATCACCAACTTGCCATAAACGGTCGCACGAAAGTTCTAACAAGTGGGCGTCGTGGCTGACTAATATAACCGCGCCATCATAGGCGTTTAAGGCTTGAACCAAGGCTTCACGGGCATCAACGTCTAAATGGTTTGTTGGTTCATCCAGCAATAAGACATGCGGAGCTTCTAAGCTCATAAGAGCAAACAACAAACGGGCTTTTTCACCGCCCGATAAATCACCACATTTGGTTTCGACCTTATCCGCAGAAAAGCCAAATCGCCCTAAATGACTGCGGACTTTCGACATCACAGCGTCCGGCATGGCGCGCGACGCGTGGTAGTATGGAGTCTCGTCCAAAATCAGCTCATCGGTTTGGTGCTGGGCAAAATAGCCAATCTTTAGTTTTTTTGATTTCTGAACTTTACCCGCGAGCGGGGCCAAGCGATCAGCTAACAGTTTGACCAGGGTTGATTTACCGTTGCCGTTGGCACCCAATAGTCCAATGCGGTCATCCATATCGATCCTGAGATCTAGATTTTTTAAAATTGGATTGCCCTCTTCATAACCAATGTCCAGGCCATCAAGCGTGATTAGTGGTGGAGGTAAGGGGGCTGGATTAGGGAAATTGAAACTGACTGTCTGTTCTGTGGCGGCGGATGCAATGGGTTGCATCCGTTCCAGCATTTTGATCCGGCTTTGCGCTTGCCGGGCTTTTGATGCAGTGTAGCGGAAACGGTCAACAAAGGCTTCAATTTTTTGGCGCTCAGCGGTCTGTTTAACTCTTAGCTTGGCATCTAATGACTGCTTTTCGCGGCGTGCGTTCTCAAATTGATCGTATCCGCCTGTGTAGCGAACCAATTTCATATCATCTAAGTGGACAATGTGATCGACAACTCGGTTAAGTAGGGTCCGGTCGTGAGATATAATAATGATGGTGCCTTGCCAAGATGCCAAATAGCCCTCTAGCCACAAGGCCGCTTCCAAATCCAAGTGGTTTGTTGGCTCATCAAGGAGCAGCAAGTCTGGGCTAGCGAATAAGGTCGCTGCGAGTGCGACCCGCATCCGCCAACCACCTGAAAATTCAGTGCAACGGCGATTTTGTGCCTCTTCACTGAAACCTAGGCCGGCCAGAATACGTGCGGCGCGAGCGGTTGCCGTTTGGGCATCTATGTCTGCCAAGCGGGTGTGAATCTCAGAAATTTCTTGCGGATCAGTAGCCGTTTCTGCGCGGGCGTTCAAATCAGCCAGTTCATGATCAGCAGCTAAAACAGTATCAATAAGGCTTTCTGGTCCAGACGGTGCTTCCTGAGCAACCGTGCCGACGGTTTTGCCTTTACGGACATTTATTGATCCGTCATCGTCACTTGTTTCACCAAGGATTAAACGAAAAAGGGTGGTTTTCCCTGATCCGTTGCGGCCGACGAATCCAACGCGGTGCCCATCTGCAACGACAACTGTCGCTTGATCAAATAGAACGCGTTGGCCAACTCGGTACGTGAGGTCATTAATATGAAGCATTTCGAGGGCGTGATACCATGCCCCATCATAATTGGAAATGCATCATATGTAATTTTTCACAGACTTAGGCGCTCGCATTCGCTTGCAAGCTTGCTCTAGGGGCGCTATAAGCTGCACCGCGTTCAAAGAAACCTTAATATAGGTTGCTCGGGCGGCATATAGAATTTTTATATACATAACCTATTATAACATTTTAAGGGGACATCAGATGGCTATTGAGCGCACGCTCTCCATCCTTAAGCCAGACGCTACACGTCGCAACCTAACTGGCAAAATCAATCAACGTTTTGAAGACGCCGGGTTACGTATTATTGGGCAAAAGCGTCTTCATTTGACGCGGGCTCAAGCAGAAGGCTTTTATGCTGTCCACAGCGAGCGCGCCTTTTTTGGCGAACTGTGTGACTTTATGACATCAGGTCCTGTTGTTGTTCAGGTTCTACAAGGCGAAAATGCCGTTCTAAAGAACCGCGAAATCATGGGCGCTACGAACCCTGCGAATGCTGACGATGGCACAATCCGTAAGGATTTTGCTGAAAGCATTGAAGCAAATTCAGTACATGGTTCTGATGCTCCGGAAACGGCAGCAGAAGAAATCAGCTACTTCTTCTCTTCATTGGAAGTGGTTGGATAATACCACCCTTTCAATTGATTTGAATAGTTATGCCGCGGCCACCTTTATAGGTGGCCGTTTGCATTTCAGGATACCTTGTCCAAAACTTATGTCTTAATTTACTAATTTATTTAACGAAAGATCCTGATTTTGGAAAATTTTTACACCTATACTTGCCCTAATGGGCGGCTAAATGATTGTTGCTGTGGACAACTGGCCGTGTTGCTGGAATTAGTGTAATATTGGTGGGTCTTTTGAGCCGTGATTCTTCTAATTTTGGCTGGCGATTAGCTTTTGTTGTAGGCCTGATTGCGGGTCCTTTCGTGGTTAGTGAGTTCGGACCGGGCATTAATCCTGTCAAAATCGATGCAGGCATCCCAATACTGGTAATCGCTGGATTTCTGGTTGGTGTGGGAACCTGGATGGGCTCTGGATGCACAAGCGGGCACGGGGTCTTTGGAATCGGACGCTTTTCCGTACGCTCGATCGTTGCAACGTGTGTGTTCATGGCGGCCGGGTTTGCGTGCGTGTATGTGACACGCCATCTTATGGTATGGGGAGGCTGATCATGACTGTTATTATTTTTGCTTTGTTATCAGGCGTCTTATTTGGTGTTGAATTGACCATATCGCGGATGATTGACCCCTCTTAAGTAATTGGATTTTTAGATGTAGCTGGGGCATGGGACCCGTCATTGGCATTTGTTATGGGCGGCGCGTTGCTTTTTACCGTGCCCGCCTTCATGATTGCCAAAAAGCATGGTAGAACGTTGCTAAATATTGATATTGCTATGCCAACCAAAAACGATATCGATGCCCCCCTTCTTGGAGGGGCTGCGATGTTTGGTATCGGCTGGGGACTTGGTGGATTATGTTCGGGTCCTGCGATCTCTGCATTGTCATTTGGTTTAGAAAAGCCGTTTATTTTTGTGGCTACTATGACTGTCGGGATGTTTAGTTTTGGTCTATTTAGTAAAAAGGTGGACGGGTTGAATGGCTGATATCAATCCAAATTTGATTAGTGCCCTAATAAAAGCGGGCCTTATTGAAGCCGCTGAAGACGTAACGTTTGAAGCGCTAACGGGCGGTGTTTCTTCGGACATTTGGAAAATCATAACTCCTGAGCGTGTGTTTTGTGTCAAACAGGCTTTACCGAAATTAAAAGTTGAAGCCGATTGGTTTGCACCGGTTGAACGTAACAAATTTGAAGTGGCATGGTATTCCATTGCCGGTGATCTGGTGCCGGGAGCAGCGCCTGCCATTTTAATGCAAGACAAGGTGGGCATGTTGTTCGCCATGAATTTTCTAGATACGAATACGCACAAGCTTTGGAAGTCTGAATTGCGTGATGGGCGGGTTGATGTTCAAGCTGCTGAGCAGGTCGGGGCGATGTTAGCCAAAGTCCATAGCGGTACGGCGGGTGATGCGGCTGTCGCCAAACAATTCCCACACACTGATATTTTTCATGCCATCCGCTTGGAACCCTACTTAGAAGCCACGGCAAATAAGCACCCGGATTTGAAAGATCAGCTGTTTGGGTTGAGCAAACTTACCGCAGATACGCAGTTGTGTATGATCCACGGTGATGTAAGCCCTAAAAACATTCTTCTAGGCCCAAATGGCCCGGTGTTTTTGGATGCGGAGTGCGCGTGTATGGGTGACCCGGCGTTTGATTTGGCTTTTTGCCTAAATCATTTTTTGCTGAAATGCCTGTGGACGCCCGCATCAACGCCTGAGTTTCTATTAAGCTACTATGCGATGGTTGAAAGCTATTTAGCTGGCGTCGATTGGGAAGCGCCCAATGACTTAGAAGCGCGCGCTGCCAGTTTGTTGCCGGGGCTGTTTTTGGGCCGCGTTGATGGCAAATCGCCGGTAGAATACATTACCGATGAAGATAATAAAAATAAGGTGCGCCGGTGTGCACGGGCTTTGTTGGGAACACCTCCCAACAAATTGGCCGAAGTTCGCGCCGCGTGGAAAAAGGAACTTATGACGTGACCGATATAATTAAAAATCTCCATAGCCGCCGAGTTTGGGATTCTCGCGGTCGCCCAACGGTCGAGGTTGAGGTCCATTTATCAGGTGGCACCATGGGCCGTGCTATTGCTCCAGCAGGCGCATCGACGGGAAGCGCGGAAGCGTTAGATAAACGCGATGGTGGAAAAACCTTTGGCGGATATGATGTTCAAGATGCTGTTTCATCTGTGAACGGTGAACTGTCCGACTTATTAAAAGGCCGTGATGTGGCAGATCAAGCTGGCGCGGATCAAGCGATGATTGATTTGGATGGAACGCCCAACAAATGCCGCTTAGGTGGGAATGCATTGGTTGCCACATCAATGGCAATTGCGCATGCAGCTGCTGCATCAGCAGGTGTCCCCTTATGGAGCTATTTGGCTGGTAATGCGACAGATTTGTTTATGCCGTTGCCGGAAGTCCAGATCTTTGGTGGCGGTGCTCATGCCGGACGACGCGTTGATGTGCAGGACTTTATGGTCATTGCGGTTGGTGCGACAAGCTACGCGCAATCGTTGGAATGGACGGCCGAAGTCTATATGACGGCTGGAAAGCTGATGAGCGATGCTGGGTTAATGCAAGGTGTTGCTGATGAAGGTGGTTTTTGGCCTGCGTTTAATTCAAACGAACAGGCGCTCGATTTTCTATTACGCTCTATTGAAGGGGCTGGTTTCACTCCGGGTCAAGATATAGCGATTTCATTGGATATTGCGGCCACAGATTTTGGTAAAAACGGACGTTACCGATTATCGACTGATGACCGTGATGTTGATTCGGACGGGTTATCTGAAATGCTATTGGGTTGGTTGCAGCGTTATCCTATCGTCGCCATTGAAGATCCGTTGGGTGAAGATGATGCGGATGCTATGGCAAAGTTTACACTGGCAGCGGGTAACAAAATTGAAATAGTCGCTGATGATTTTATTTGCACAACACAAGCCAAAATCGAAACCGCGCAATCTATTGGGGCCTGTAATACGGCATTGATTAAACCCAATCAGGCGGGAACGTTGACGGAATCAAAAGCTGCCCTTGATGCCGCGCGGCTTGCGGGCTGGGAATCTTTAGTATCGGCCCGTTCGGGTGAAACGGAAGATGTGACGATTGTACATTTGGCCGTGGGTTGGGGCGTCAAACAATTGAAAGTTGGATCGTTCACGCGCTCAGAACGCATGGCGAAATGGAACGAAGGGCTTCGCGTAGCCGAAGCTTTGGGCCAAAATGATGGGGCTTTGGCACCACGCAGCAGTTTTCCATGGGGGTAAGCATATGAAAGTCATTCTTCATTATGATGCGGGGCCGGGTTTGAAAGACCGGCTGGAAGTATTCAAAAACCAAGGCTTGGATATTTCTATTATTCCCGTAGCTGATGTTGATGGGTTTGAACATGCTTTGGGTACATGTGATGTTTTATGGCATGTGCTGGAGCCTGTAACAGCTGACCATATGGCGAAAGCGCTACATTTACGGCTGATACAAAAAATTGGCGTTGGTGTGAATACGATCAATTTAGAGGCCGCAAAATCACGCTCCATCGAGGTTTGCAACATGCCCGGAACCAATAGCCAGGGGGTCGTGGAACAAACGTTGTTATTGATGTTATCCGCATTGCGGTTGGCACCGTATATGGATCAGCGAACCCGGGCCGGCAATGGCTGGAATTACGAGGCTGAATTACAAGATCGTTTAAGTGAGTTATCTGGAAAAACGGTCGGCCTTGTTGGTTATGGAGAAATTCCAACCCGCTTAACGCCGATTCTCATTGCCATGGGGGCGAACGTTATTTATACGGCAACATCACCTAAAAACGTCAACAACACATCGTTTTGTCAACTGAATCACTTGTTAAGCCAATCAGATATCCTCTCGTTACACATCCCCTTAACCCCTGAGACAGATAAGCTGATTAACGCATCTGCCTTGGCCCAAATGAAGCGAGGTGCCGTTTTGATCAATACGGCTCGTGGCGGTGTTGTTGATCAAAACGCGCTTGTTGAAGCTTTGAAATCGGGTCAATTATCCGCCGCCGGGCTGGATGTATTTGATCAAGAACCGGTTGATCCTAATTCGCCTATTCTGGAGCTCGATAACGTTGTTTTATCACCGCACATTGGCTGGTTAACCCGTGAAACTTTAGACCGATCCTTTGTTGTTGCCGCTGAAAACTGCATGCGATTGAAAGACGGACGGGACTTGCTGCATCGGGTGTTCTAAGCTCTGCAACAATGCGCAATACGTTTCATTTAATTAGGAGTAAGTCTGTGTCTGATTTCAATGTGTTAGGGACTAACCATACAAGTTTTACGGTATCGAGTTTAGATCGTTTTTTGGGGTTTTTGTGTGAAGGGTTGGGTTTCGATTTACTAAACCGTTCACCCCGCGACCCAAAACGGATTGAAGAAATTACGGGCATTAAAAACGCTGCAAACGAAGTGGCTTACGTGCAAGGTCCCGGACACCGCCTTGAACTTATCGAATATTCCGGCCCTGCTGACCGTAAAGTTGTTGAATGCCGTCCGTGTGATCCGGGATATGCGCACTTGGCTTATGATGTTGATAATTTAGCTGGCGCCATTGCCACGGCAGAAAGATATACATTCGTTAAAATGAGCCACCCAGTAACGGTCGACAACGGCCCGAACAAAGGCAATCGCATTGTATATATGCGCGATGTTGATGGCATAACGGTCGAGTTTATTGAGCAGAATGCTTAAGACCGTTCTCAATGTCTGACACCCCTCAACCAACAAATAGTGGCCGTAGCGGCTCGCCTTTGGCTTTACTGGGCCAGAAAAATTTTCGCCGAGTTTGGATGGTGGGGGCAGTCGCTGGAACTATGCGTTGGCTCGATATGCTGGCGATTGGGGTTTATGTATTAGAAGTTACAAATTCTCCCTTAACCGTTGCTATGACGCTGTTTGTGCGCATGTTACCGATGTTGCTGTTTGGTGCTGTTGCCGGTGCGTATGCGGAACGGGTAGACCGGAAAAAATTTCTGGTCAAGTTTCTGTTTTTGTTAGCTGGCGTCTATTTCGTTTTATTCCTGCTCGCATACACTGGGAACTTAGAGCTTTGGCAGCTTTCCATTGGTGTCTTTATTAGTGGTATTTTTTGGGCGCTCGAGCTGACAGTTCGGCGAACCATGATCGCCGAGATTGGCGGCATTAAAAACATTTCAGCCGCCATGGGCCTAGATACTTGCACCAACAATGCGACCCGGGCTTTAGGCCCGTTCGCTGGTGGGTTTTTGTATGAAACTTTTGGCTTGGAAGGTACCTTGCTACTTGGGACGACATTACACATCATTGCTGGTTTTATAATGATACAGGTTGTTTATGTGTCGGAACCCATACGGGGTGTTCGTTTGTCGATTGTTGAAAACATTATTGATGGCGTACGATTTGTTAAGTCCAGTCGATCTGTAATGGCGACTTTAGCGATTACAATTGTTCTTAATTTGTTTGGTTTTTCTTTTATGTCGATGGTTCCTGTTATTGCTAAAAATGATCTCGGCTTATCGCCATTTCCTACTGGTGTTTTGATGTCAGCTGAAGGATGTGGAGCGTTGGTTGGGGCGCTGTTAATTGCTTTTTTTGCAAATTCACGGCGCTTCCATCAAATCTACTTTTTTGGCGCTAGCTTATATTTATGCTGTGTCATCGCTTTTTCCGTATCCGGTTACTTCACAAGTTCTGTTTTATTGCTTTTGGTTGGTGGTTTTGGGTTATCGGGGTTCGCGGCTATGCAATCGGCCTTGGTTATTGGAAACACACCGCCGGAAAAGCGTAACCGAGTAATGGGGGTTCTGGCCACATGTATTGGTTTTGGCCCCATTGGTATTTTGATTGTTGGCATGATGGCCGATCAATTGGGGGCTGCAAATGCGGTCACACTAATGTCCGGGATTGGCATTACGCTCATGATTTGCGTTATATTGTTTTGGCCTGAAATGCGAAAGTTGCGTCAGATTTAAAATTTGTGCATGATTAAACTGCCTTATATTTTAGATAGATGAATGTGGTTAGATTGAGCTCCAAAGAATTTTTTTTAAGCATTTGACTATAACTGTTCTATTTTTTCGTTTTTAGTTTTGAAAAACTTCACAGTAGCAGCTAACTCAACGCCTTTGATCGTTACTCTTCATTTGTCACTTGGTGATGTTAAGCATAATAAAGTTCCTTTTATGTACAAGTTGGTTAAACGCGCATTAGACGTGACTGTCGCCACGGACGGTCCATTTGAAATGTTTCGAACGCCGGCGATTACGTCAAAGTGGGTTCGGGTCCGTGCGGCAACGTATAAAAATATTGTTTTTCAAGAAAATGTTACAAAAGATCGATTGGAAAAATTTGAATATATTCCGATTCCTATCTTAAAATGTTTTCTTGGTTACCGGAAACTTCTAACAACGAAAAAAACACTTAAGCGGCTTAAATTCGTTTCTAATGTGGAGCAATTTCAACAGTTTTAGATGGGGCAGGTGGGGGTTAGGTTGGACACAAAAGTTTTGGAGTCTCATGGTTTTAATGTAGTCAAAGTGACGTAGTTTCTGCTTCTTTATCCAATGCTATCGAATAGGCGGTTTGATTTATCCCTCGGTAGCACTAATGAGATTTAAAATAATTATAATAAAATTAAAGACAATCTACACAACTTTGTCATAGAGCAAAATATGGCTCTCTATTATCCATTGCCACGCTATATTTTTACG
>JAPKAX010000254.1 GCA_028825025.1 Rhodospirillales bacterium
TTCAAAGTTTCCATCAACTTATCCCAGCCGCCTAAAGACTCGATTTCGAGTTTTTCTTCTTCACTCAAAAATTTTTCGGCCATTTTGCGCAGCCAATCTTCAGGGATTTCAGGGGTGGCACCTTCTTCCAGGGCTTCCAGGCCTTTAAAGGCTTCGCTAAATACCCGATCAAACTTATCGATATTGGTTTCATCTTTAACCAAGCACGAACGGCTTAAGTAATAGAAATGTTCAACATCATAATCGGCTAATCCCTGATCCATGGCTTCTAACAAAGTCAGGTATTCTCGCAAACTCACAGGTACTTTTGCATCACGTAATTTGTAAAAAAAATTAATAAACACGGTTATTTCTATTCTTTGCTTGAAGAGGCCAGCGCATCAAAGGCTCGAGTGATTGGATTTTGAGGTGCGGATTTAATATGGATATCGCGTTGAGGGTACGGGAACTCGATGCCATGAGCTTTGAACTTATCCCAAATCCCGAGCAACACCTGAGAACGAACCCCGCCTAATCCATTTTGAGGATCGTTCACCCAAACCCGTAATTCAAGATCAAGCGAGCTATCACCAAAGGCTTTAAGTTGGCAAACCGGTTTCGGTTCAGTCAAAACCCGTGGGGTTTCAGCTGCCACTTCCAATGCCAAAGCGATAGCATGATGAACGTTCGAATCGTACGAGACCCCAATCGGCATCCGTAATCGCAACATTTTATCACTAAACGACCAATTTTCAACCCGTTGCGAAATCAATTCTTCATTCGGGATTAAATGTTCTGTCCCATCGCGCGTTACCACAGACACATACCGCGCGCCTAACGTTTTAATCTGGCCATACGTTGTCCCCAATGAAATCACATCGCCGGGCTTCACCGATTTATCCATCAACAAAATGATACCACTAATTAAGTTCGCAATAACTTTTTGAAGACCAAATCCAAGCCCTAAACCAACAGCACCCGAAAACACAGCAAACGCAGTCAGATCAATGCCTACGGATTCTAAACCAACAACAATAGCGACCGTAAAAATCGATATGCGGAAAAGCTTTGATAAAAGCACGCGCGCTGAGGGGGATATCTCGGGTGTGCTCGCCAAATGGCGCTCTAAAAGGCTCGATAAAAACCCTGCGATATAAAGTAAAATACCCAGTGCAATACCGGCCTTGATAACACTTAATACAGAGATATAAGCATCGCCAACGTGTATTCCCATATCAGCAAGAATGATTTGCGTTGGTTCCAGAAGGTTGGTGATGTTAAGCGCAGCAATCGCCCAAGCCGCTATGGTAATAACACGCGACCATTGTTTGTTTCGGATCAGCGTTGCAGTTAAGCGAATAACAATCCACGCGGTCAATAAACTAACAACGATCTCAATTAAATGATTTGGCCATTTTGCATTTTCTGCGGCAAGAACCGAAAACCACTGAAGAACTATCCATATAACCGGCAAGCTTAAGGGAGCTATCGCACGAGCGACAGGTGCACCAAACCGGTTGTACCAACTCGAGTTCCATTCACGTTCAAGCAATCGAAGTAAACGCGATGCAGAAGCCCAAGCCATTAAAAACGCAGAAACAATAATGACCGCTTGAATGACGCTGCTAACAACCAACACATTCATATCAATCCATGCGACGATTTCGCTTAACCACATCGCAATTTTCAAAGGGTCCGTTATGTCGTCGAACTTAAGCACTCAAGCACTCCTTATACCGTCGCGTATGAATTAGCCCTGCTCTCGCCTATTCAAAAAAGCTAATCGTTCTAGCAAATGCACATCCTGCTCATTCTTTAATAAGGCTCCGTGTAGCGGCGGGATCACAGTTTTATTATCACTCGACCGTAAGGCTTCGGGCGATATATCTTCAGCCATTAATAGCTTCAACCAATCCAACAGTTCAGACGTTGTTGGTTTTTTCTTGAGGCCCGGAACTTCTCGAAGATCGTAAAAAACGTTTAGGGCTTCTTTGACCAAGCGGTTTTGAATTTGTGGATGATGAACTTCAATAATTTCGCGCATTACAGCTTCTTCTGGAAAGCGGATGTAGTGAAAGAAACAGCGGCGTAAGAATGCATCCGGCAATTCTTTTTCATTATTCGATGTTATGATGACAATAGGGCGGACTTTTGCAACAACGGTTTCTTGAGTTTCATAGACATGGAACTCCATCCGGTCAAGCTCAAGCAGCAGGTCATTTGGAAATTCAATATCCGCTTTATCAATTTCATCAATCAGCAAAATAGGACGTGTTTCTGACGTGAAAGCTTCCCACATTTTTCCTTTAAGAATATAATTGTTGATATCATGAACCCGCTCATCACCCAATTGAGAATCCCTGAGCCGTGCAACAGCATCGTACTCGTACAAACCTTGCTGAGCTTTTGTCGTCGATTTGACATGCCATTCTAACAACGGCGCATTCAAGGCTTTTGCAATTTCAATCGCCAGCATGGTTTTCCCGGTTCCGGGTTCGCCCTTAATCAATAACGGACGCTCTAACGCAACAGCAGCATTCACGGCAATCTTCAAATCGTCCGTCGCTACATAGTTCTCTGTACCTGCAAACTTTTCCACCAACACGCTCCTTAATTAAATAATACCGTGCACTTAAGCACATCTTGAATAATTGAACAATTTACGGCCGGGCCTTGCCCCATCAAGCCCCGTTTCTTTGAACCCAAGCATTTTTAATAAATGGGAAGACGTTTGAATTTCTAAAAGCCTGTCATTCGCAGCCTCAAAACTATACCCAGCCCCGCGAAACTTGGCCCCAATCGAATACCCGGTCTCGACTTTACCATCAGGATTTAAATGGGCTCCTGTTAGCGAAACAAGCCTATAATCTGACTTACGCCAGCCGCCATATACACGCTCATGTTCTGTGCACAGGTCTTTCAAAAACCGGGCGGCATCATCCAAAGTAAAGGGAGTTGGTAAAAAACTAGTGACATCCGTTACCACAGGATCATCCGTCATTGCCTGCAGCTCTGAGGCACTATCCACATTAAATTCGAGATAAAAAAAGCGTTCCGATGATAACGTAGCATCCAACGTTTGCGCAAATGTGCTCACACATAAGCCCCCTAGGCTATACTGATTAGCTTTTCAATCGCATCCAGCGCCGCTTGGCCTTTATCGCCATTGGGGCCGCCGGCTTGTGCCATATCGGGACGACCACCACCACCTTTGCCGCCAACCGCTTCACATCCAACACGAACCAAATCAACCGCGCTCAAACGATCCTTAAGGTCATCCGTAACACCAACAACCAACGATGCTTTACCTTCTGTATTCGACACAACAGCAACAACGCCTGAGCCTAACTGATTTTTGAAATCATCAACAAAGCCCTTAAGTTCTTTTGCGGGCACGCCGTCCATCAATTTCGGTGCGAAGGTAACGCCACCAATATTTTTGGTTTCGGATGCAGCCCCAATGCTGCCGGTCGCAAGCTGCCTTCTAACTTCTACTAATTCTCGTTCCAGTTTACGGCGATCTTCGATTAACGCTTCAACTCGACCTGGAACGTCAACAGGTTTACTTTTCAACAATGATGCCGCATGCATCAATGAGCGTTCAGTATCAGCAAAATAGGCCCGAGCACCGTCGCCCGTTAGCGCTTCAATCCGCCGGACACCCGATGCCACAGCCCCTTCGTTCAATATTTTAAAAACACCAATATCACCGGTGCGGCTGACATGGGTTCCGCCACAAAGCTCTGTCGAATAACTGTCGCCACCGTCCGCCCCCATGCTGACAACCCTAACTTCATCCCCATATTTTTCACCAAAAAGCGCCATGGCTCCGGCTTCAACAGCGGCTTCTGGTTCCATCAAGCGGGTAACAACCTCAGCATTATTGCTAATTTGTGCGTTTACATGCGCTTCAACCTCAAGCAGCTCATCCGCTTCAACGGCTTTAGGATGCGACACATCAAACCGCAATCGATCAGATGCCACCAACGATCCCTTTTGCATCACATGCCCACCAAGTTTCCGGCGTAGTGCTTCATGTAAGAGGTGCGTTGCTGAGTGGTTAGCTTGCAATTGTGAGCGGCGTTGATGATCAACATTTAAAGCGACTTCATCACCAACATTTAAAGCGGTTCCAAAAACTTCGCCATAATGGGCATGAATGGTACCAAGTAACTTACGCGTATCGGTTACGACTAATGTCGTATCGCCATATTGCATTTCACCGGCGTCGCCCATTTG
>JAPKAX010000255.1 GCA_028825025.1 Rhodospirillales bacterium
TTTCGCCAAGCTTGGGTGTGTTTAATTAATCCACGCGATAGGATTGAGTGCATGATTCGAACTCCGGCGCAGGTATAAGCGATCATCATTGCCATGGCAGCGGCTGGTGCAATATCGCCCGCGTCATCCATATTCATAACTGCAACCGAAGCCAAGGTGGTATCGGACGAGTATAAGAAAATGACGGCTGACACCGTGGTCATGGCATTTAAAAACAAATACATTGAAATATCCAAAATCGCAGGTGTGCAGACAGGAACCGTCACCCGGAAAAAGGTTTTATAGAACGGCGCTTTTAAGGATGCGGATACAGATTCAAATTCAGGATCCATTTGTTTTAAGGCGGTGACCGCCGTCAAATGACTAACCGTATAGAAGTGTGAAATACTCACCACCACCAAAATGCCGATGGTCCCATATAAGAAGTGAAACGGGTTGGCTGGATTATTGAAGAAGAAAATATACGCCAAGCCCAAAACCAAACCCGGAACCGCTAAGGGTAGGATGGCCAGCATGTGGAATATTTTGCGCCCCACATCAAAGCCCCGGCCTTTTTCCATCAAGTAAGACCCATAGAAAATAACGACGGTTCCAATGATGGCTGTATACATCGCCATCTCAAGTGAATTCCAAAAGGCATCCCAGCCGCCGCCATCCATAACATCGAAGTCATAGTTGCTGACGCTTAAACTTAAATTGTAGGGCCAGAATTTTACCAGTGCCGCATATTGCGCCATGCCCAACATGCCAACGATGACCAGTGCAATAACGCTGCAAAAGATCAACATACTCATATCACGCCCTGCGCTGGGTTTGGGAGTATAGGGAACAGCACGGGCTGATAACATGGCGACTTGTTTCTTCTGGACAATTTGATCAACCACAAAAGCCATGATCGCAGGAACCAAAAGGACAACGGAAACAACTGCGCCCATTTGAAAGTTTTGCTGACCAATAACTTGTTTGTAAACGTCCGTTGCCAGCATGTTGTAATTACCACCAATGACTTTGGGCACACCAAAATCAGTGAAGACGAGCGTAAAGACAACGAAGGCCGCACTGGTTAAGCCATACTTGCAACCGGGCAACGTGACGGTAAAAAAGGTGCGAAATTTGCTGGTTCGAAGCGCATCGGTGGCTTCATACAAACGTGCGTCCGTTATTGATAGTGCAGTGATGATGATCATCAAGGCATGGGGGAAAACCCAATAGCTGGAGCCAATTGTAATACCAATTGGGCCATAGATTGTTTCTCCAAACAGTAAGGCCTTAGCAACGCCTTGATTGCCAAACCAATAGACTAAAGAAATACCACCCAGCAACGACGGTGTTAACAGCGGTATCACCGCAATAATTTTGAATAGCCATTTATAAGGCATACAGGTTCGGGTCAGCGCATAGCCATAAACAAACGCCACAGAGATCACAACAAACGTTGAAATTAAGGCAATGCTTAAACTGTTACCAGCCGATTGAAATAGCGCTGGTGTCGAGAAGTATTCGGTGAAATTGGCTAGGCCAATAAATTCTTCTGCTTTGTTCTCAACACTTTTCGATAACATCGTATACAGTGGCAAGACGATAAAGATGACCAGCAAAGATCCAATGCCAACCATACAGGCGCGCATGATCCAATCGTCACGGCTCAGTTTTGGTTTTACGATCAGCTGAGGGGTAATGTGCGAGGTAAGAGCTGCGTCAGACACGATTAAGCTCCATTCGCTGTATAAACTTGAATGAAATTGCTGGGCAGGCGAACTGGAAGTTTGCTGCCCACTTCAACCGATTTACGGCGCATCAAGTTGATTGAAAAATCAGCATGCACATCGCTGTTAGCAAAAGCGTCCCCACCAAGCGTTGCCCGATAAAACGATCCCATAAATTCTAAACTGCGAATTTCGGCTTCAATAATATTGTTATCATCATCAGAGATATCTTGGGCATTAATATCTTCAGGGCGGATCGCAACGGATATTTTATCACCCGCTTTAAATGTTGTTGTGTCACATTGAATAACCGCGGGGCCTATCGACACAACTCCGGTACCCGTAACTATGCCCGGTATAAAGTTCATGGTGCCAATGAAGTCAGCAACAAAGGCGGTTTTCGGTTGGCCGTAAATTTCTTCAGGACTGCCGACTTGTTCAATCAATCCATGGTCCATAACCACAATCCGGTCAGCCATAGTCAGGGCTTCTTCTTGATCGTGGGTGACCATAATTGTGGTCACACCTAAGCGACGTTGAAGGCTTTTAATCTCGCCCCGCAAACGATCCCGAACGCGGGCATCAAGCGCGCTTAAAGGCTCGTCCAATAATAATAAGCCGGGCGATGTAGCTAAAGCGCGGGCCAAGGCGATGCGCTGTTGCTGGCCGCCTGATAATTGCGCTGGGTACTTGCTCCCTTGTTCAGGTAAACCCACCAATTTTAAAAGCTCTTCAACGCGGGTTTTGATTTGAGTTCTGGGAAGTTTTCTGTTCTCCAACCCGTAAGCCACGTTTTTGTTAACCGTCAGATTTGGGAACAATGCATACGATTGGAAAACAATGCCAAAATCTCGTTCCGCAGGCGGCAGGGCTGAAATGTCCGTGCCATCTTGTTCAATGCTTCCCATGGTTTGTATATCAAGGCCCGCAATGGCCCGTAGCAATGTTGTTTTGCCGCAACCAGATGGCCCTAAAAAACAAACAAATTCGCTTTCAAAAATGTCTAAAGAAATATTATCCAGAGCCGTAAAGTCGTTAAACAGCTTTGTTAAATTTTCAATTTTAAGATAAGGTTTTTTGACGCTGTCTGTGCTCATTTGTTGGTCCTGAATAGGTCTAATAATAAGATTTATAAATTGCTATAAAAGAAACAGGCCATCCCATAAAATCATTCGGGATGGCCGGAACTCTATTTTGTGACCAACTTAGGTCATCAACCTATTACTTTTTAGGCTCTGATTTTGCGTCGTAGCGCTTTTTCCACTCTGTAAGAATACGGCCACGATTAGATGCTGCCCATTCGAAGTTATTGTCGATCATCGCTTCTGTGATGCCCGCTGGGAAGTTCTTCACTGGCTTTGCAACACCAGGGAACGCAACAACAGCATAACCTTTGTTGTACATTACGTTTGCGCCTTTGGTCACAGTGAAATCAACCAGCTTCTGAGCAGCAGCCAAGTTTTTGGTGCCTTTCATGATTGCTGTAGCTTCCATGTCCCAGCCAACGCCTTCGGATGGGACAACGATGGTAATTGGAGCACCTTTGTTTTTAGACTTCGCACCACGGAAGGCAAAAGAAATGCCAATGGGTGTTTCGCCTGATGCGGCTTGTTTACAAGGCTTAGAACCGGAATGGGTGTACCATGCAATGTTCTTGTGCAAGCCATCCATAAACTTCCATCCGCCTTCTTCACCAAACATTTGAAGCCAGCTTGATACGTCCAAGAAGCCTGTGCCTGAAGATGCTGGGTTTGGCATAACAACGCTGCCTTTATAGATTGGCTTGGCTAGATCAGCCCAAGATGTCGGTACGGGTAAGTTCTTTTTACCAGCCTCAACCGTGTTGTAACAAACAGATGCAATCCATGCGTCCATACCTGTCCAATGGGGTGGGTTGGCAGAATCAACAAATTTTTTGTCCAAAGAACCAACGCCTTTTGGTGCATAGCCTTCGGTCATGCCTTCTTCTTTAAGAAGCATCAAGCTTGTTGCTGCTAGTCCCCAAACCACGTCAGCAACGGGGTTCTTTTTTTCAGCCAATAATTTAGCGGTTACAACACCAGTGGAATCACGAACCCACTTAATTTTGATATCGGGGTTTGTTTTGTTGAAAGCCTTTGCATATTTTTTTAAATCTTCAGCTTCAACAGCTGTATATACGGTCAATTCTGTTGCGGCTTGCGCTGCGGATACAACAGTCATTCCTGCAAGTACGGCAACACTTGCACTAACTGCTAATTTTGAAAGTAGATCTTTTCTCATGTTTTTTTCTCCTAAAACTCCCTGCGAGGCACATTTACCTCTATCGAAACCCTAGTTTAGCGCTCCTTAATGGTTTAGGCCAAATGAACTTTTTGTTTCAGAAAATTAAAACCACAGATTTCCGCATGGTCTCAGTAAGCTTAAGCAAGTTCAACTGGCTTGTATCCGCCATTTTTGACGGACTTAAAGATAAACTTCCACAATCACCAACATAAATCTACATAAAACCACATTTGGGAAAAATC
>JAPKAX010000256.1 GCA_028825025.1 Rhodospirillales bacterium
TAATGCTGCTGCTTTATCGATTAATATGGCTGGTTTGCTTGCCTTTAGTCATTGCTTACCTCTTTCTCCGAGGCTGGCGAGACCCAATTTATTTTAAATACCTAGGTGAGAGGTTTGGCATCCACAAGCAACGAATGAAACCCCACATTTGGATTCATGCGGTTTCTTTGGGTGAACTTCGTTCGGCCGCGCCGCTGATCGAAGAACTCTTGAAGAGCGATACGCCAATAGTGACAACCCACTTCACACCTGCAGGGCGCCGAGAATCTGAACGCTTATTTACCACCGCAATTTCTGATGGTCGCCTTACCGCCTGTTATATACCATTCGACTATGGGGCGGCGCTGAGACGGTTTTTTAAAGCATTTCGCCCCAAATACGGCTTGCTGATGGAGTTTGAGGCATGGCCTGGAATTATCATGAACAGCCGCAAAAAACAGATTCCATTGTTTATTTGCAATGGTGCCTATTCAAATCACAGCATTCAGCGCGATCAAAAAAGATATTTTTCTCCTGCGAAAACTCTACCGGGATTAAGCGGAGCAATGGTGAAATCAGAGTTTCAAGCAGATCAGTTTCGCCAACTCGGCGTCGATAAGGTAGCTGTCACCGGAGAGATGCGCTTTGAACAACGTATTCCTACTCCACAGGTAGCAGCCGCGACCGCAATTCGAAAAGAAGCTCTGAACTCGCGGACTGTTATCACCTTGTCTAGTATCGTTTTTGGAGAAGATACTGACGCCCTTCAGCTCATAGAGACAGTTCAAACACATTTTACCCAGCAGGGGCTTGCAAAACCCCTGTTTATTTATGTGCCGCGAGCACCTGAAAGGTTTGGACTAATATCAGATATGATTGCAGCAAAACCCTTTATCTACGGCATGCGTTCCAATCTGCTAACCGAAGACTTAAAAATGATTTGTCCAGAAAAAATTAAAGACTTGGATATCCTGCTTGGCAACAGTTTGGGCGAGATGTACTTCTACCTGTCATTATGCGATTTGGCGATCATCGGCGGAGGGTTTTGCAAAAAGGGTTCTCACAACATTTCAGAAGCACTTTGCTTGGGTAAACCTGTCATGATTGGCCCCACTGATTATGGAATTGAATTCCCCGCACGTGAAGCGATTGAGTATGGCGTATGCAAAAAAATGGATTTTGAACAGATAACTCAATTCTTGCTTAACAACCCAGCACAATTCTGTGCCTCCGATCAAGTCGACGCCTTTGTTGCGTCTCACAGCGGCAGCACCGACAAGACTATGGCGGCGATCAAGCTCTTTTTGGATCCATAGGACAGATGTGCCCGTCAAAAATGTACTGACGCTTTATTCGACCGTGTGTCTAAGATTGTAGCCTTGCTGATTTTCTTCCCATATATGTGGAGATCTGAAACTATCAACTGTTTTCCAAAACTCTTTTTCATCGATTGAAATGTAATCCAGGAAATCTGAAAAATATTTTATTGGAAACTCTGCATCATACTTACGCACCAAATGTATGCCTTCGTCGCGAGTTATTTTTTCATTTCTTATTTCCTGAGCTGCATCATAAGTCGCACGACCAATACCAAATTTTATCAAAGTGGTAAAATAGTGAAACATATCAATTTTATCATCTAGGCTTGAATATTTAGAGTAACTTCCAGGTGTCCTTTGATTATTTGCCTGAAACCCAGTATTTTCAACGGCATAGTAATAGCACTCTTGAGGATCCCACTTTAAGTAATAGCCCAAATAATGAACTTCTATGCCCTGCTTTTCTAGATCAATGCCAGAAGGTGGGATGTATGGCGCAAAGTCGTTTATCCTGAAATCATGCTCTTTTTGTATCTGATTGATGGGTACACCACCCAGGATAATTTCCTTTGGGTCAGACGTGGCAAAAAACTTATGATCCATTTTGGGTTCAAAATTGTCATCCAAGTTATTACCGTATTCCGCTTGATTTTCCCCATACATAACCAGAGGAATATTGAACTTTGAGGCTATTTTTGGGCCAATAATCCTTTGACCGACAATAAAGGGCTGGAACGGATGCAACAAATTAGTGAATGCTAATTTAGTAAGTAGCCTATGCAATTTACCGTTCGGCGTAAAAAGAATATTATCATGACCTCCCACATGGCACCAAGCTTCAAAGTTTTTCCAGCCGATTTCTGTGTATAAATGAGGCGCCCAAGTGACTGTTAAAGGATTCATACCATACTTGTATTTGAGCACATGAGAAGTGAAAGCGCTGTCTTTTCCGCCGCTGCCAGGCACAACAACATCATACCCGCCATCGGTTCTTCTAAAGCGGTCGCACAGAGCTAGAAGCTGATCTTCCCGAGCATTCCAATCAATCGCGGCGTCTTTAGTTTGAGCATAGCTGCATGCGTCACAAACCCCGTCTTTTCCAAAACCGATTGTTTGTTTTTTTTCATTTTTGGCATGCCTAAACTCTACGGTCGAGCTTGGCCGTTGATTAGAAATAACACACTTTGTGCAAAACTTCACTTCTTGTGGCAGCCCGTAAAATGCTTCTAGAGCTTTATTTTTCATTTTTTTTACCCATTTTCGCAAAGTTGTTCAACAAATGCAGTCCGTTTTTACCACTTTTCTCAGGATGAAATTGAACGCCAAAAAGCTTATCTCTGGACGCTGAGGCACAAAATTTTATTCCCGCATAGGTAGAATGTGCATCTGTATCTTTTGATGCGTGGCTCACTGCGTAACTGTGTACAAAATAAAACTTCGCATCTGGAGATATATTTGAAAATAGATCCAGACCATCTTTCAATTGAGCTGTTGTAAAATTCACCTTCAACCAACTCACGTTTGGAATTCTCACCTTGCAGTCGCGGTCTTCTCGTCCGTCCAATTCATCAAGGCGGACCACTTTGCCCGAAAGCAATCCCAATCCACACGTGGTTTCAAATTCATTACTCGATTCAAAAAGCAACTGCATACCAACACAGATGCCCAGACAGGGTATATCTCGAACAATAACTTCGGTTGTGAGCTCATCTAGTCCAGCTTCGTCAAATCTTTTTTTTACGTAGCTGAAGGCGCCTACTCCCGGCAAAATAAGTTTATCACAATCAAGAAGCCTATCGATATTACTTGATACAATGGCCTCTACTCCGAGAGGTATCAGAGCATTATACAAACTTCTGAGATTTCCAACACCATAATCTATCACACCTAATTTCATAAAAATCTCAAACCAAATTATTCAAAACAGCGTCTTTGATACAAGCAATAGAGACCTTATTATAGTGCAGTGCTCCAGCGATCACTAGACCGCTTGGCTGTGACAAACCAAATATTTTATTTAAATGTTCAATCTTTCCAAATCCGCCACTGATCACAACTGGACAGCTGGTAGCATCTTGAACCGCAAATACCAAGTCTAGATCGTAGCCGCGAAAAGTGCCTTCAAAATCCACCGAGGTTAACATTATTTCGCCAGCCCCTGAATCTTCCAACCTTTTCACCCAATCAACGACATTCAGATCTGTAGGCTCTCTGCCATTATCTATATATGCTTCCCAAGCGCCATCTCGCCTCATTGCGTCGATTGAGCCAACAATGCATTGGGAGCCATACCTTTTGGCAATCTCCGAAATTAATCCAAGGTTGCGCACCGCTGCGGAATTCACAGCAACTTTATCTGCGCCCGCAGCAAGCGCCTGTTCAACATCGTCTAAAGACCGAATTCCCCCGCCAACAGTGATGGGGACAAACACTCGCTCGCATGATTTTGAAATGATATCGAACAGCCCATTCCTATCGTACAAGCTCGCCACTGCATCCATAAAGAAAATTTCGTCTATATCCTCGAGGTAATATTTTTGAGCTAAGTCTGTCGGATCACCAACTTTCCTTAAACCCTCTAAATGAATACCTTTAATCACATGTCCATTCTTGACATCAAGGCGGGCAATAACTCTCATTCCATTGTAACCCTTTAGAAATCTATGAAAGGATAAGGAGTCTGTATTCTCATCAAAATCTTCCAGTAAGTTAGTGTTCGTTCACGGCTTGGCAGACTAAAGTCGATCACATCTCTTTGTCACAGCAAACCGTAATATTTAAGAATAGACAAAAGCATCCCTACTGTAAATGTGGACTGATGGAGTATGCGCGTCCGACACACACATTTGCAACGATACCTTCCTTGTGCCGCTTGTTAACAGGGCATCTCCTCATA
>JAPKAX010000030.1 GCA_028825025.1 Rhodospirillales bacterium
CTTTTGAGGTAATTAAACGTGGATAGTTTCAAAAAAGTTATAAATGAACGCAAAATAAAATATACATATATTAAATGCAACAATCTTTGGTAGTGTCTTTGTGTCGATGAGATTTGGTTGAAGTGGCCGACGATGGAATTAGTCGCGTACATTTTGGTGGATGGTGGTTGATACGCTAGAAAATAGCACGTCGGATTAAGTTGAGGCTAATGAGCGCCAAAACCAGAAGCACGGCGTTATAGAACTTTTTCTGATCAAGCCGATTGCGAATGATTTGTCCAAGGAACATTCCGACTGCAGCAATAGCTGTACACGCTAGGGCAAGCGGTATGAAAGTTATGTTGAGCAACCCAATTGAGCTGAAAGCTATGATCAATGATGCCGACGCAAACACGAAGTATAAACCAAGGACCGAAACAAAGTCGTCTTTTTGTAGCTTTAAGGCTGTTAGATAAATAATTAACGGAGGCACACTAACGGATGTCACTCCCCCCATTATGCCGCAAAGAATGCCGGTCACAAAGCCATAAGGTTTTTTGCGGCTTTTTGGGAATGTGATTGGTATTCCCCATACCGAGTTTGCGCAAAAAACGAGGATAACCACGCCAACGGTTCCCAATATTAAGTTGGGTGGAAGGCCTGAAATAAACAATGTAGCGACAGCTATGCCTGCGACCAGGCCTAAAAATACTGGCCAAAAATGTGTAAAATTTTTTGTTACAGAGGCTTTATGAGTGGATTGCCACATGTTGAGAATAACGGGTGGGATAACATTTAAGGCGATGCCAAAGCTGACCGGAACAAACATCGATAATAAAGATATAACAACGATCGGCAGTCCAAAACCGATGGCTCCTTTGCATAAACCCCCAACGAAAAAAGCAGTAAAGATTAATGATATGATTTGAATATCAAAATCAATGCCTGAAAACGTAGGATAGAGCATGCGTTGGAACCTATATGTTTGGTGCTGTTTTACCGAGGTCTGATAAATAGATTGTCACCAAATAGAAAACAACCCTGCGAAATATGATCTATCTTCGCAGGGCTAAATTCAACGCAATTACGAGTTCATTCTAAGATTGGCGGCGCCCGACTTCAGTCATGAACCGATCTGCAATAATGACAGGGTTCATTTCGATTACGGGGACTTTGACGTTCCCAGATAAACATTTGCAAACAATGACTGTCATTTGATTGGACGCAAGCGCCTTTTTCAATTCATCAGCCGTATCTTTTGCTTGGCATTCGACCACGTTTTCACAGCCACAGGCCCTTGCAACCGCGCTCAAGGATGTTTTTTTGCCCGCATATGTCGGCTGGTCCCCGGTCGAGCCGTAGCTGCCATTATCAATGATCAATAAAATGAAATTGTCAGCCACATTATTGGCGATGGTTGGCAACGTGCCCATGTTGGTCAAGATCGAGCCATCGCCATCAATGGCTATCACTTTTTCAGGTTGCGCCATGGCTAGCCCTAAGCCAATGGACGAGCAAAGCCCCATTGTGCCAAGCATATAAAAATTGCTTGTCTGGTCGTCTAGGCTAAATAATTCTTGCGATGGGCTGCCGATATTGCAGATAACCAATTCGTTAGTGATGATAGGAAGGATTGATTTTAAGACGTCGTTTCTAATCATTATGCAGTCCTCCAGAAAAAAGCATCGGTTAAAATGGCCGTGGGTTTTTTGCTCATTTGTGTGTACTTTAAAATATCACCCAGTTCGGCTTCATCGCCTTTTTTATGGAAATGAAAAGTTGGGATATGAAGCTGATCTAAAAGAGCTTTCGTATGAAGTGCCATTTCGACCTGACAGGCGACAGGTTCTCCCAATTCACCCCGGTAGCTTATGAGCATTGGCAATGGGAATTGGTAATATTGAATGAGCGTCGCCAATGTATTCACAGTAACGCCAATGGCTGTGTTTTGCATGATAATGCAGGGGCGCTTGCCACCCATATAAGCCCCCGCACATAACCCCATTCCTTCGTCTTCTTTGTTCGATGGAACGTGCATGACTTTGTCATTGTTTCCGACATATTCGATAACACCGGCAAGCTGTTTGCAGGGCACAGATGTTACGAAGTCAATCCCATGGGCGATCATATCGTCAACGATGCGTTCGCTAATATTAGAAGCCATAATTCATTCTCTTTTCCTGTTTTGGTTTTCAAAATAGTTCACTTAAATATGAATGTGCACTGGTATCACATCTACTGACACGCCATTCAACGGGCGTTCCATCCAGTGTGAATGCAAGCCTGTCAATCTCGAGCAAGGGGGCCCCTTCGATAAGTGAAAGATGGCAGGCTTCTGACCGAGTAGTGGCACGCGCATGCAAATGTTCGATGGCTTTGTGAATGGTGACCCCATACGATTGCTCGTAAAGTTGATACAGTTCATTTGGGATTTCGTTGTCTTCTCCTAACCCTGTTATTAGGGCGTCTGGAACAACAATATTTTCAATAATAACAGGCGCTTTGTTCATGCTTCTGACGCGCTGGATGTTTACGACATGGGCTGATTTTGATATTTTCAACCGCCTGCTTTCTTCTGCTGAACATTTGCGGCGCTCGAATGAAATTAAACGGCTGGTCTGAGGAGGGGGGGTAACACCATCTTTGCTAACGAGATGAAAAAATCGATATAATTCACGCTTTGCAGAATGCGCCGCGATAAAAGTACCTCGGCCTTGATGGCGAATAAGTAAGTTTTCATGAACCAATGCGTCGAAAGCTTTACGGACGGTGCCTTGAGAGACATTGAACTCTTCCGCAAGAGCGAATTCAGAGGGTAACCGTTCACCCGGCGTCCAAATGCCATCGACCATGCGTTGAATGATCAGCGCTTGGACTTGTGCAAATAAGGGGCCTTCACCCGGAGTGGCGCGAACAGAATGCATTTGTGATCCTAATATTCTTATATAAGAGTTATATGACTTACTTGTGAAATACAATAGGATATGTCAAAAACGATTCTCAGTTAAGTAAGCTCGGCTCTAAACCCATTATTAACAGATCATAGGCGAATAATGACTGACCAAAATGATCAACTAACAGAACCTCGACCCCGCCGGATTGTTGTGGTTGGTGCGGGTGTTGTCGGGGTGTGTTGCGCATTGTATTTAAGGCGCGATGGCCACCATGTTACCCTAGTTGACCGAATGTCGCCGGGCGAGGGATGTTCATTTGGTAATGCCGGATTGCTGGCTCGCTCTAGCATTGCACCGATGGCTAATCCTGAAACGTTTTCAAAAATTCCAGGCTGGTTAATAAAAAGTGACGGACCGTTGAGTATTCGGTGGTCATATTTACCCGAATTAACGCCTTGGTTATTACGTTTTGTTCAAGCCGGGTTTCGCAACAAGGTGGATGAGACGGCAAAGGCATTGCATACACTTACCGACCCCTGTGTTGATTTATATAAAGATCTTGCACAGCAAGCGGGGCGACCTGAATTAGTTCGCCAATCGGATTATCTGCAAGTATACCGAACCGAAAAAAATTTTCGTCATGCGGCCTGTGACTTTGACATGCGTCGCGGTTTTGGCTTTCAAATTGATGAAATAAATCAGGCTGATATTCAGACCTATGAACCCGCCTTATCAAACGAGTACACGCATGGGTACCGAATTGCAGACCATGGCTATACCGTCGATCCAGAAGCGCTGGTAAAAGCGCTGGCTAAGATGTTTGAAAAAGAAGGTGGGGTCGTTAAAAAGGCAGATGTTTTAAGCTTCGATGTGAACGACAACAAGCCAGACAAAGTCGTTACGGATGCGGGTACGATTGCGTGTGATACAGTGGTTGTTGCCGCTGGTGCCTTTTCGAAAAAAATGGCATCTGAGCTGGGAACCAAAGTGCCATTGGATACGGAACGGGGATATCATGTCACAGCCCATGATCCGGGTATCGAAATTAAGCGGCCGATTATGGAAGGCGACGCCAAATTTTTAGTAACCCCAATGGCGATGGGAATACGGTTTGCTGGAACGGTTGAGTTGGGAGGTATTATTGCGCCGCCTAATCCAAAACGAATTGAGAATATTGAAGACAAAGCGAAGCGCATGTTTCCAGAAATCAAGTTGACTGAGACATCATCATGGATGGGGTTTCGTCCTAGTATCCCTGATAGCCTTCCGGTTATTGGGCCCTCATCTGAAATGGAAAACGTATATTTTGCATTCGGTCATCAGCACGTGGGGATAACGAGTGGTCCACAAACGGGCCGGATAATTTCTGACTATGTATCTGATCGATTATCTAATTCAGGTGTTAATGCTTTTCGCTGTGATCGATTTTAATGTCAGAATTCTGCTAAAATTGTATGCTTTAGTGTTCACAAGTTCATTTATTGGCGTATAAAGATTTGTGTGTTGTTTCTAAGTACCGCAAAAGGAATAACGGTATGACTACGAAAAATTTAAAAAATCCACTTTCTATTTCAAAATTAAGTCCACAAAAGAAGCAAGCGCCACACCCTACCCGAAGACGAGCTTTAAAGTTAGCTTTGGGTGCCGCCAGTGCTGCTGCCATGGGACCGTGGATTGTCCGCGATGCGCGATCGTCGTCAGGTGAGCTGCGCACCATGATGTGGTCTGATTATTTCCCTAAAGATTTTGTTGCGGGGTTCGAAAAAGAAACGGGCATTAAGCTGCATCATATTTCATACGGATCGAACGAAGAGCTTTTGAACAAAGCCAAAGCGGTTAAGGGTAATGGTTTCGATCTGATTGGGCCAACTGCCCTTCGGGCTTTGCAATGGCAGCCGCTCGATATCTTACAGCCCTTTGATATGAAGCGTGTTCCTGTGGATCGAATTAATAACAATATGCTAAGTCGTTCTGTCGAGCATTGGACATGGGATGGTAAAAATCACCACATGCCTTACTTCTGGGGAACAGAGGCCTTGGCTTGGCGCACTGATGGCTGGCAACAAACTTACGATAAATTGAGTTATGGTGATCTTTGGCTTCCCGAATTGAAGGGGAAAGTTATGGGCCGTCCGCATTCGATGATGCTGGGGATTGGGCTTTATTTGGATCGGATTGGCAAATTACCATCCAACCGAATGTTAGATGCGTATAAAGACGAAGAATCTATGCGCAGAATTTGGAATGAAATTGCCGAGTTTGCGATAGAAAAAAAACCATCGATAAAACTGTTTTGGAATGATGCTGAGGCTCAAAAGCGCGGCATCCTGAAAAATGGAGTTATTTTAGGTCAAACTTGGGATGGTCCGGCGATCGCTTTAAAAAATGCCGGACAAGCGGTCAACTACATGGCGCCTCAAGAAGGGGCGCTTGCTTGGCTTGATGGATTATCTATCCCAAAAGGGGCCATTAATTTTGATCAAATTTACGCCTTTTTAGACTATGTTTATAGGCCAGATGTCGGCGGGCGATTGGCGTCTGAAACGGGCTATAATTCGGTTGCACTGGGGGCTGACAAATATTTGACTTCTGCAGCATCTAAAAATTATCATGACGCCTATCCCAGTGGTGCGCTTGAAAACGTATGGTGGTGGCCACCAGAGCCCCCTTGGTATGCAAATGCACGAAATGAATTTAGAGATCGGTTTGTTGCTGCGTAATAAATACCTTTGGTTTTAATAGGGCTTGTATTTCTGATGATTTGAATGGTTTTATCAACTCATATGTATGTTATTCGTTGGGGTTTAAAATAAAAAACGTCTTGAGACAAACTGGGTACTTGGAGGAAGTCTAAATGTTTAGCCGCCGTCTATTCTTAGCATTTACAAGTGCATTTCTTAGCTGTGCAACCATCACCCCGGTGGCAGCCTTCGCTAACGAAAGTACTGAAGATAAAGAAACAGGAGCCAAAATTTTTATTGGCAAACTAGCGGAAGAAGCACTTATTTCACTTACTAAATCGGAATTATCGAATGTCGAGCGCAGAGAGTTGTTTCGCGACTTAATGCGGCGTTACTTTGCTTTTAATGTGATCGCAAAATGGGTGCTTGGACGTTACTGGAAGCGTTCTACGGATGTTGAAAAAGATGAATATTTGGCCCTGTTTGAAAAATTAATGGTCATTACCTACTCGGACCGATTTGAAGCCTATACGGGCGAGAAATTGATTGTCAAAAAAGCCGAAACCCGGGGCAAAAGTGATATTCTTGTTCATTCATTTTTAGAACGCCTAAATGGCCTGGAACCGATTGCTGTGATTTGGCGGCTGCGTCTAAAAGACAGTACCTTTAAGATTATTGATGTGATGGTTGAAGGCTTAAGTATGGGGATTACCCAGCAAAAAGAATTTTCGTCTGTCATCCGCAAAAACAACAATAAAGTCGAGGGTTTATTAAGCGAGTTGCGTAAACGTGTTAATGTTGATACCTGAGGGTTTGCACTCTAATTCCTTACCTTAGGTGAATGATGACAAATTTGAATGTCCAAACTATTGAAACACCATCGGGCAAAGATGCGGACTACGAAAACTTCCCGGTTGGCTCGTGGCTTTTACCCGCTCACTTGCGCCCTCATATTGCGCGCTATTACCGGTTTGCTCGCGCGATTGATGATATTGCCGACAATTCAGACACAAACTCAGATGAAAAAATTTCACGCTTAGAGGGTTTTGCAAAAGTGATCCGGGGTGACGACACATCATCGTCCGCATATGTAGCGGGTCATCAAATGCGCGACAGCCTTATTGAAACAGGCGTGTCTGAAAAGCATTGTTTGGATTTGATAACCGCGTTTAAACAAGACGCAATAAAAGGCCGCTATCAAAACTGGGATGAACTTGTCGAGTACTGCTTGCTTTCTGCAGCTCCAGTCGGGCGCTACTTAATTGATTTGCATGGCGGAACTGAAAATGGTTATGGCCCATCTGATGCCCTGTGTATCGCCCTTCAAGTGATCAATCATTTGCAAGATTGCAAAGAAGATTATTTAGAAATGGACCGGGTTTATATCCCAATGGATTGGATGGCGGCTCATGGTGTTACGGTTGAAAATCTTAATCAGCCCAAGCTTTCAGACCCCTTCCGCCAAGTCCTAGATCAGGTCATATCCGCAACCGCTGATTTGATGCCCCAAGCTCATAAATTACCCAGCGGTATGTATAGCCGCCGCCTTGCTATGGAAAGCCAAGTAATACTCAATGTAGCAGATCGCTTGATTGATGATTTAAAAGTTCAAGACCCGTTAGCAGGCCGCGTGAAATTATCAAAACCGGCATATATTTGGTGCACCATTCAAGGATTGTCAGGCTACTTTGCACCAAGGAACCCGCGTTGATACATGTTGTTTTAATCACGGTAAGCCTGATATCGTTATTGTTTTGGGTTGGGCTGATTTTCTTTCGAGGTTCTTTTTGGCGTGCAGACCAACGCTTATGTAAGGCCGGGGAATTGGAACGTTGGCCCTCTATCGTTGCTGTTATCCCAGCCCGCAATGAAGTGTATACGATTGGCCGTACCGTGGGATCGCTTTTGGCACAAAACTATGCTGGAGAAATTCGGGTCATTGTGGTCGATGATAACAGCGATGATGGAACGGCTGAGGCGGCTGGAAATAGCCCTGATTTACTCATCATTGATGGCAAACCGTTGCAAACGGGCTGGACCGGAAAGCTTTGGGCTGTTCATCAAGGACTATTGGAAATTGATCAATTTGCGCCCAATGCAGATTATGTTTTACTCACCGATGCGGATATTGAGCACCATAGCGATAATTTGTCCGAATTGGCTTATAAAGCGATCACCGATAATCAGCATTTGGTCTCATTAATGGTCAAGCTTCGGTGTGTGAGCATTTGGGAAAAATTATTAATTCCAGCTTTTGTCTATTTTTTCCAAAAACTATACCCGTTCCCAAACGTCAATAATCCAAACAACTCGATGGCTGCGGCGGCGGGGGGGTGCATGTTGATCAAATTAGAAGCTTTGCGCCAAGCGGGTGGCATTCAACCCATTAAAGACCGCTTAATTGATGATTGCGCTATGGGTGCGTTGATCAAACAAAAAGGCTCGATTTGGTTGGGATTATCGGAGCAAACAATAAGTTTACGCAGCTACACACATCTATCTGAAATTTGGCACATGGTTGCGCGAACCGCGTTTGTACAATTGGATCATTCGATTTTAAATTTGCTGGGCACTGTGCTTGCTATGGTCCTTATTTATTTAGCCCCCCCGATTTTGTTCGTATTCGGCCTGATTGCAAATGATCTGATGTTATGGGTAAGCGCTTGTGGTGCTTATTTGATTATGGGGGTTTTGTATCGCCCAACGTTGGTTTTGTATGGAATGGGGAGCCTAAAGGCGCTGCTTCTTCCCCTAGCCGGTATGTTGTATGCGTTGATGACGGTATCGTCGGCTTTTCGTCACTGGCGCGGACAAGGAGGCGCTTGGAAAGGCAGAAGTTATTCAAAATCTTAAGCATGAGGGATGACGGAGCGACACATGTCGTGTATGGATAGCGCCTATGACTAATACCGATACAGATAATCAACAATTGAACGCCGATACGGACGCTGAAATTGAAGCCATTGTCCGGCGATCCGGCAGTTCCTTTTTTTATGCCATGCGCCGATTACCCGAAGAAAAGCGCCGCGCTATGTATGCGATTTATGCGTTTTGCCGGGAAGTTGATGATATTGCTGACGAGCCGGGTGAAATTGATGATAAAAGAGAGGGGTTGGCTCTGTGGCGGGGCGAGATTGAGCGCCTTTATGGAGAACAGCCGCGCCATTTGATCACCAAAGCTTTGCTTGGCCCTATTGAGACTTATGGTCTTTTAAAAGACGATTTTATTGCCGTTATTGATGGCATGGAAACCGATGTGGAGGTTGCGGTTCGTATTAAAACAATGACGGATTTAGAGCTGTACTGTGACCGGGTTGCAAGCGCCGTTGGCCGGTTGTCTGTTCGGGTTTTTGGGGTTCCGGAAGAATTAGGTATTAAGTTGGCCTTCGCACAGGGGCAAGCGCTGCAACTGACAAATATTTTGCGCGATGTTCATGAGGATGTAGGCTGCAACCGGCTTTATATTCCTCAAGATTTGTTGTTATCGCACGATATAGATACCGATGACTTAGATAAAGTTTTAGCTAACCCAGCCCTAAAAAACGTTTGTGAATTGATATCGCATATTGCGGAACGCCGGTATAAAGAGGTTCGGGCTTTAATTATACAATGTGATCGCGATCAAGTCCGCCCGGCGATTATGATGATGGAAGTCTACAGTCAAATTTTCCAAAAGTTAAAACGTCGGGGCTGGGCAAAGCTGACGATACCCGTTGGTTTATCGAAGTTCGAAAAGTTATGGACGTCGATCCGATACGGAATTTTCTAAAATGACCAAAGCTGTACATATCATTGGCGCTGGTTTAGCAGGCTTATCAGCAGCGGTTTGTTTGACCAAACGGGGTGCAAGCGTAGTTGTTCATGATGCCGCAGGCCATGGCGGCGGGCGATGCCGCTCTTATTATGATCAGGCCTTAGGGTGCCGAATTGATAACGGCAATCACCTAATGTTAAGCGGCAATCACGCGATTTTGGATTATTTAAAGGCCATTGGCTCTGAGGATACTCTCGTCCGTTCGGATCAAGCTGAATTTCCATTTTTAGATTTATCAACGGGGCAACGCTGGAGCGTTACCCCCGATAAAGGTATTATTCCGTGGTCTTTGTTTTCATCTGACACGCGGGTGCCTGGAAGCTCGCTTAGTGAATATTTGCGTGGCCTGTCGTTAGCTTGGGCTGGGCCTAATAAAACCATCAGTCAATGCTTAGGTGGTGATGGGCCGTTATTCGATAAGTTTTGGGACCCGTTGGCAGTATCGGTTTTAAACACGGAATCTGAGACCGCTTCAGCACAGTTACTTTGGCCAGTATTACGTGAAACGTTTGGGCGCGGCGCTGCTGCGTGTGTTCCGATGATTGTTCGGGATGGTTTAAGTGAAAGCTTTGTTGATCCGGCAGTCGCCTATGTGTCCAATCTAGGTGGGTCAATTCATTTTAATCATCGTTTGCGGGCGGTTAATTATACGAATGACCACGTAACATCATTGGACTTTGGCGATGAACAGATAGCGATAGGACCCGGTGATCGCGTTATTCTTGCTGTGCCTCCTTCTGTTGCCCATACCTTGATGCCTGAAATTTTAACACCTGATGTGTTTAGGCCCATTGTAAACGGTCATTTTCGAGTTCCCAAAAAGTCAGAAGACGTTAGCTTTATGGGACTTGTTGGTGGTGTTTCGCATTGGTTGTTTGTCCGGGGCGATATGGCATCAATTACTGTAAGTGCTGCTACTGATTTGGTTGCGCAATCAAATTCTGATATTGCGGATTGCTTGTGGTCAGATATCTGTATTGCATTGGACTTAGGCGATTGCCTGCTGGGGAAGCACCGAATCGTAAAAGAAAAACGGGCAACTTTTGCGCAAACTCCAGAACAACTTTTGAAGCGCCCTGGTGTAAAAACGCAGTGGAAAAACCTAGCTCTTGCTGGTGACTGGACCGCAACAGGGCTTCCAGCAACCATTGAGGGGACGATCAGGTCGGGTAACACTGCTGCTAGTTTTGTCTTTTCATGAAGTAAGTGTCTTGTCTTTGCTGTAATTTTTTGACAGAAAGCGTCAATTCAATTCATTATATGATGAATTTAGACCCTAAACTTGTCTTTTCATTACGATAGTTAATAATAACTAGGCACCTAATGGTTAATTTCGATAGAGAAGCAAGCCCCGCCGCAGAGATTAAAGCATCTGACGACCGCTTACTTGATGGCGTTATTGAAGAAGCATCGCAGTGGCTTAAAGGGCAGCAGGCAGAAGATGGACATTGGGCGTTTGAGCTCGAAGCCGATGCAACCATTCCTGCCGAATATATTTTCCTAAACCACTTCATTGATGACATTAACGACGAGACCGAACAAAAACTTGCGATCTATTTAAGATCAATCCAAGAAGATCATGGCGGCTGGCCCTTGTACCATGCTGGGGATTTTAATATGAGTGCATCGGTTAAGGCTTATTATGCTCTTAAGCTTGTGGGGGATGATCCAGATGCACCCCATATGGCGTTGGCGAGAAAAACGATTTTAGAACATGGCGGTGCCTCTAAGTCGAATGTATTCACCCGAATTGCCTTGGCTTTATTCGGTCAAGTTCCATGGCGCGCTGTACCGGTTATCCGCCCTGAAGCGATGTTACTTCCCAAGTGGTTCCCATTTCATATTGATAAAATATCGTATTGGTCGCGGACCGTTATGGTTCCGTTGCTTGTTGTTGCTGCAGCAAAACCCAAAGCTGCAAACCCACGTGACATTAATATCAGTGAACTTTTTATCACGCCCCCTGAGGAAGAACACGATTATATGGTAAACCCAACGGGCCATTGGATCGGTAATATGTTTCTTTTGCTTGATCGGGTTATGCAAAAGATTGAGCCAATATTTATACCTTACTTCGAAAAACGGGGCGTTGATAAGGCGCTTAAATTTGTTCACGAACGGTTAAACGGCGACGATGGTTTGGGTGGAATTTTTCCCGCAATCGCAAATTCAGTCATGGCGTTCCATGCGATGGGCTATGCTAAAGATCACCCCGATTATGTCATCGCGCGCTCAGCCATTGAAAAATTATTGGTTTTTGATGATGAAAAAGGCATTGCGTATTGTCAGCCGTGTTTATCGCCGGTTTGGGATACCAGCTTAGCAATGCATGCGATGTTAGAAGCGGGCGTTTCTGATGGGGACCCGGTTTTTGATAAGGCAGCGGAATGGCTTGTCGATCGTCAAATTTTAGATGTGAAGGGCGATTGGGCCTCAAATAAAGGTCATTTACGCCCTGGTGGTTGGGCGTTCCAATATTGGAACGATTACTATCCAGATGTTGACGACACCGCCGTTGTGGTGATGGCGCTTCATCGGGCAAATCCTGAAAAATACAAATACGCCATTGATCGGGCCACAGAATGGGTTATCGGTATGCAAAGCAAAAACGGAGGTTGGGGCGCTTTTGATGCGGATAACACCCATAGCCTTCTTCAGCATATTCCGTTTGCTGATCACGGCGCATTGCTTGACCCACCAACAGCAGATGTCAGTGCGCGTTGTTTGGGGATGTTGGCTCAGTTGGGGTACGCGGTCGATAATAAAACCGTTGCGAAATCCTTAGATTATTTGAAGCGTGAACAAGAAGACGATGGCTCTTGGTTTGGCCGATGGGGCAACAACTATGTCTATGGTACATGGTCTGTTTTGTGCGCTTTAAATGCCATTGGCGAAGATATGCAGCAGCCTTATGTGCGCAAAGCCGTTGATTGGTTAAAGGGCCGCCAACAAACCGACGGCGGTTGGGGCGAAGATTGCGCCAGTTATTGGCAACATCGTCGTGACGAAGTGAAGTCTTCGACACCGTCGCAAACCGCATGGGCTGTTCTTGGGCTTATGGCGGCGGGTGAAGTTGATAGTGTTACGGTAAAGGGTGGCATTGATTATTTGTTGCGCGAGCCTCATGAAGGCGGAAAATGGAAAGAAGAATACTTTAATGCAGTTGGCTTTCCACGGATCTTCTATTTGCGTTATCACGGTTATAGCTCGTTTTTTCCGTTATGGACTTTGGCCCGATACCGGGATCTAAAAAGCAATAAGAATAATCACAAGCTTCCAAAATTTGGTATATAACCAATGATGCTTGGCGTTCTAACGGGGCTAGCGCGGGAAATTGAATGTTTGCCAAGTCAAACTACTGAAATGTTGATTGCATGCGCCGGTGCTATGCCTGAGCGCGCAGAAAGCATATCACGTTGCCTTATTGATCAAAATTGTGGAGCATTGCTGAGCTTTGGCATTGCAGGTGCCTTATGCCCAAACGTCCAAGTTGGTGATGTTGCGGTATCTACAGGTGTCATAAATGCCCAAGATGATGTTATCGTGGCGGATGATGTTTGGCTTCTGCGGGTTATGGAATTACTTGGTCAAGAAATCAGTTCTGTTCATAAGGGGCTGATTTATGGTTCTGATATCGCCATTGCATCGCCACAGTTGAAATCAGATATATATGCCAAATCAAAAGCCCTCTGTGTGGATATGGAAACCCACCGAATGGCTTTAGTCGCTCAGCAATCCGCAATCCCCTTTTTGGCGATCCGGGTGATTTCAGATGATGCCACCCGCGCCATTCCGTCTGCCGTGTTGGGCGTTATTGGAGAAAATGGAAAACCTCAAATTAGCCGGGTTTTGAAGGGGCTTTTACGTCACCCCAATCAAATTCCAGCTTTGATGGCGTTGTCTAAAGATATGGAATTAGCTCTGGCGACCTTACGCCGCGTGCCCGGCATCCTCGGTCCGCTTTTTGGTGCTGCCTGATTTAGCTTCATCTTCTTCGCGTTGTTGGGTTAGTGTTTTGACTAATCCGTCAAATACGAATTCAGCTGGTCGCTGATTTTCAAGCGAAATTTCAGGTGCCATTGGGCTTTTTGTGTCGATCCCGTTCAAAAAGACTTCGAGCGCTTTAAGAGGATTTTTTACGGTATCTGTTACGGCGCTGGCTTCATAACCACAATGAACCATGCAATCGGCGCATTTTTCATATTTACCGGTGCCGTATTGATCCCACAGAGTGTCTTCCATCAATTCTTTGAAGCTATCCGCGTAGCCTTCTGACAACAAATAACACGGCTTTTGCCAGCCAAAGATATTGCGGGTTGGGTTGCCCCATGGTGTGCATTCATAAGATTGGTTCCCAGCCAAGAAGTCCAAAAACAAAGATGACTGGCTAAAGCGCCATTCTTTTTTGCCTTGAAGCTCAAAAATATCGCGGAACAACTGTTTTGTTTTGGTGCGTGACAAGAAGTGCTCTTGGTCCGGTGCACGCTCATAGGCATAGCCCGGTGATATGGTGATGCCTTCAATGTTCAGATCGTTCATACAGAAATCAAAGAACGATGCAGCTTCTTCGGCGGTCATTTGATTGAACAGGGTGCAATTGACGTTAACCCGGAAACCGCGCTTTTTGGCTTCCCGAATGGCAGCAACGGCGATGTCGAATGTGCCTGGTTGATTAACCGCTTTGTCGTGATGTTCTTTCATACCGTCCAAATGAACAGAAAATGTTAGATACGGGGTTGGCTTGAATTTGTCTAAATTCTTTTCAAGCAATAGGGCGTTCGTGCACAGATACACAAATTTCTTACGGGCAACGATGCCATCAACAATTTCTTTGATCTCTTTATGGATCAAAGGCTCACCACCGGGGATCGAGACAATCGGCGCGCCGCAATCATCAACAGCTTGTAAGCATTGCTCAGCGCTTAAGCGTTTGTTTAAAACACTTTTTTCATAATCGATCTTGCCACAACCGGGACAAGCCAAGTTGCAACGAAAAAGCGGCTCAAGCATCAGTACCAACGGATATTTTTCAACACCCATTACACGCTGTTTCATGATGTAGGCACCAACGCGGGCTTGTTGAATGATGGGGACGGCCATGAATTAGGCTCCTGCTGAGGGTTTGTTAGGTTCTGTGATTTCACGAGGCAATTTAAAGACAACATTTTCTTCGACGCCTTTAAGTTTCTCTACCGTGACTTCACCATATTGATTTAAGCGCTCGATAAGTCCTTGCACCAATTCTTCAGGGGCTGAGGCTCCGGCTGTAACGCCGACGGTGGATGCTGTTGCAATCCATTCTGGGTTCAATTCTGATGAATCGGCGATCAAGTAGCTCGGTACACCCATTTCAGAACCTAAATCGCGCAAGCGATTGGAGTTCGAGCTGTTAGATGCGCCGACGACCAAAAGAACATCAACGGAACCAGCCAAATCACGCACAGCTTGTTGGCGGTTTTGGGTGGCGTAGCAAATGTCTTTAACGTCGGGACCTTGAATTTTTGGGAAACGAGATTTTAAAGCTTCAATTACTGCGCGTGTGTCATCAACGCTCAATGTTGTTTGGGTCACATAAGCCAGTTGTTCTGGATTCCTAACTTTTAGCGTTTCAACGTCTTTGGCGTTGGTTACCAATAACACACCGCCTGGAATGCGGCCTTGTGTGCCTTCAACTTCTGGATGGCCTGCGTGACCAATCAAAATGACTTGGCGGCCACGGCCTGCATGATTTTGTCCTTCTTTATGGACTTTCGATACCAACGGGCAGGTGGCATCAACAACGGCTAAATCTCGGCCCGCTGCCCCTTGAACAACGGCATCCGATACGCCGTGAGCACTAAAAATTGTATTTCCACCCTCTGGAATTTCATCAACCTCTTTCACAAAGATGGCACCTTTGGCGCGCAGCGAGTCGACAACATGTTTGTTGTGGACAATTTCATGGCGGACATAAACAGGGGGGCCAAATTTATCGAGAGCGCGCTCAACAATTTCAATAGCGCGTTCAACGCCAGCACAGAAACCGCGTGGGCTTGCTAGTAGGACCTTAATAGGACGGCTCATTCAATTCTCACAATCAGTAGTTCGCAATGTAAATTCGCGGATATTCAACACGTTTGCTTTTTTTTCATGCCAATCCATATTGTAAATAGGGATGAAAATGGTAAACGTGAAGCCCTATTGGGTACTTATTATCGGATTTCTTAGATAAATTCCAGCATGTCTTTGCTAAAATCTACTGAAAGTTAGTATTGTTTATGAGTTATACATTATGATCCTTGTTACAGGTGCCACTGGTTTTGTTGGATCATCCCTGGTTCGGTTGCTATTAGCGCGGGGGGAAGTCGTTCGTGTGTTGGTCCGGCCGGGCAGTGATCGCCGGAATTTAACGGGACTAGATGTTGATATTGCCGAAGGTGATTTGCTAAAGCCTGAAACCTTGAAAGCCCCTGTTGTGGGGTGTCAGGGACTTTATCATGTGGCTGCCGATTACCGCTTATGGACCCGCAATCCGGATCAAATGTTTGAAGCCAATGTCGATGGATCGCAAGCGATTATCCGCGCTGCGGCGGATGCTGGGGTTTGGCGTATGGTTTATACCTCAAGCGTGGCGGTGTTGGGCATTATCAAAGGCGGTGTTGCGGATGAGCAAACACCGGTTAGCTATGGGGATATGATTGGTGTTTATAAACAATCCAAATTTAAAGCAGAAAAAGCCGTACAAAAGCTGATCGACGATGAAGGGGCACCGGTTGTGATCGTCAACCCGTCGACCCCCATCGGCCCACGCGATATCAAGCCAACACCCACGGGACGGATGATTGTTGAAGCGGCGGCAGGGCGGATGCCAGCATTTGTTGATACCGGGCTCAATATTGCCCATGTGGATGACGTTGCCGCGGGGCATATTTTGGCTTTTGATAAGGGCCAAATTGGGGAACGATATATTTTGGGTGGCACCGATATGGAGCTTTCAGAAATTCTGGCCCATATCGCTCATTTGATGAACCGCAAACCGCCAACACTCAAAATTCCTCACAACGCAATATTACCAATAGCTTACTTAGCTGAAGCTTGGACCCGAATAACCGGTGGGGATGATCCGTTTGTGTTGGTCGACGGGGTTAAAATGGCGAAAAAGAAAATGTTCTTCTCGTCCGCAAAAGCCATTCGCGAATTGGGTTATCAAGCGCGCCCGGCGGGTGATGCTTTAGATGATGCGGTTAAATGGTTTCAAGCGGAAGGCTATTTTTAGCCAATTCAATCAAATCCCCTTGCCCCAACCTTTTGCCATGGTTACACCTTTGCACGCTTAAATATGCTTAGTTCTAGGAAAATATTATGAAGGCCTTGATGTTGGCAGCGGGTCTCGGTCGCCGCTTATACGGAGACGAAAACCAAGAGTTGCCAAAGGCACTACTTCAATTTGGCGGACAAACCCTGATTGAACGCCATATCATTATTTTGCAGGCGTGCGGCGTTGACGAGCTGAACTTGATTGTTGGTCACCGGAAAGACGATTTACTTAGCGAAGTTAAGCGTGTTGCTCCGGATGGGTTTGTTCGATCTTTCTATAATCCACGCTACCGCGAAGGCCCAAAACATTCCTTGGCCCGGGGGGAAGAGGTTCTGCGTTCGGGGGATGATGTTTTATTTATGGATGCAGATGTTTTGTATCACCCCAAACTACTTCAACAATTGGTTAACTCTGATCACAAAACATGCTTCGTTATCGACCAAGAGTTTAAGTCGACGGATGATTTTGTCAAAGTTTGCATCAATGATGGTGAAATTGTTGATTTTGGTAAATCCTTAGGCAGCGATTATGACGTGGTTGGCGAATGGCCCGGATTTTTTAAAATGTCAGCTGAAATTGCCCCACAAATCGCAGATAGCGTTTTGGGTTTCATTGCGCGCGGTGAAGATGGTGGAGCATATGAAGAAGCTTTTTGCGAGGTTCTTAAAAGTTCTACTCCCTGGACATTCCGCTATGAAGATATAACCGGAACGCCTTGGGTCGAATTGGATTATGATGCCGATTTAGAGACAGCTGCGAAAAAGATTTTGCCTCAATTAGACGCTTAGAGCAAAACCGAAGCAAATGATTGCATTCGTGAACGTGGCTTTGCGGCAATATAACGTTTATCCAACATGGCTGATTTGCAGCATAAACACACCAATTGCAACAAGGGATGCTGCAAACATGCGGTGCTTCCCAAACGGCTCGCCCAGCAAACGGCTGCCAATCCACGCTGCCAGTATGACACTGGTTTCCCTTAGCGCCGACACGTAGGTTAAATGGCTCAAGCTCATGGCCCAAATGACCAACCCATAAGCGAAAAATGCCATCACGCCGCCGCCAATGCCGGCCATAATATGCTTCCGATTTGCCGCCTGTGGATTGCGTATGCCCATCCATATAACCAGCAAGGCAAAAGGGATCGCTTCGAGCGCGAATAACCAAGCGATGTACCCAAATGCATCCTCGCCCGCCAAGCGCCCACCAATACCGTCAACAATCGTATAACCCGCAATCAACACCCCGGTGAACAACGCAATAGTGACGGCGCACCCGCCGGTGAAGCGAAAGTTTCGCCCGAATGCCAAGCTTAAAATCGCTATGGATATAAGAGACACTGAAATCATCCCTTGGGTATTTAGAGTTTCACCGACAAACCAATAACCACCAATTGCAACAAGCATCGGGGCGACGCCGCGCTGGATCGGGTAGACTTGTGACAAATCCCCGAACCGATAGCCTAAGCAAACGCAGGTAAAATAGGCTTGGTGAATGGCAATAGAAGCCGCCAAATAAGGCCAAGATTCAGGTGCTGGGATATTCACAAATGGAATAAGAATTAGGCCCATAAACCCTGTAGAGCAGGTAACAATGCCCATTCGCATCCACGGATCTCCACCGCTTTTGACCATGGCATTCCAGATCGCATGCAAAACAGCAGCCGTTAAAACGAGTATGAGTACTAAAGGTTCCAGATCAGTTCCTTGGTGGGGGAATTATGGGTATATCAGACACGGAATACGTATTCTTTGCCTTCAAGCCGATCGATGTCGGGGGGGTAATTTTTGTATTTGTCGGCATAATACTGCGTCTGATGATCACCAGCAGATAATCGGTTATAGGTTGCATAATAGATGCGACGGATTTTTTCACTCATATTTGGCTTTGATTGATGCGGTGCGAAGCAATCAAAAAGCACCATATCGCCGGGCTCTGTTGGCACATCAACAAACTCCATGTCGGCCATATCATCTTCTGATAATGGCTCCCATGATTTGAAAAGCCCGCGTTTGTGATGCCCGCCACAAATTTGTAAACACCCATTTTCAGTGGTTGCTTCATCAATACTGACCAGAACGCTAATAAAAAAATCAGCATATGTGTTCCAGCCGGCTTGGCTATCTTGGTGAGGTTTAAATCCATCACCACCGGGCATTTTGAAGTTTACCTTCTCTTTAAATAACACCGCCTCTTCGCCCAATAACTGGCCAACGGGTTGACGCAAAGCTTTGGTCATTTCGTCAAAACCGTTGTGAAACGGGTTGATGTTTTCAATCCGGCTTACCAAATTAGCCGCGTCCGCCTTCAAGCTTTTCTCATGGTAAACCCAATGTTTTCCCGTTTGCTCAGGCATCGCCAAAACCTCATCGGTCCAAGACGTGAAATCTTTTACGTTTTCAGGAGAAAAGGCACCTTTGATCAAAAGAAATCCAGCGTGCTCGAAATTTTCGATTTGGTTTGGTGTCAATAAAGGAATGTTCAGCATGGCAATAGGATTTACTTTTTCAATTTGTGCAAATAAAAAACTTAATTTTGTATTACAGCTTTTAATACTTAGCTACGTATATCGTCAAGAAGTGATGGCTCGTTTGGTGCCCAACCTAGCTCTGCATGCGCCCGTTTGGCTTTGATGTGGCTATTTGATCCCATTGTGTAGTTGGCTGCCCCAGTACCCCAAATTTCCGATGCTTCGTCGATTGTCATGGTTTGTGGTGGGCCAGAGAATCCTTCAACCTCATTAATCACCTGACAGACTTCGCGTATGGAGTTTGACCCATTTTCTGCATAGTAAAACGAACCTGCGGGGGCTTTTTCCAAAGCTAGTAAATACAAATCAACCAAATCATCAATATGAACGTTGGACCAAACGTTTTCCCCGGGGCCAATATGGTGTGCGCATTTTTGCTTTTTGGCTAAATCAACTAACCACGGCACTTGAATGCTGTTGGGGGTAACGCCGGATCCGCGCCCATAAATCAGGGTGGGCGCAATCACAATAGTGCGCACGTTCTGGTGTTTGCCATCTATAACTAATTGATTGACCGCAACC
>JAPKAX010000257.1 GCA_028825025.1 Rhodospirillales bacterium
ATTGGTCACAGGGTTTCCATTATTTATCTGGATGGATATGGCAACGCTGTTATCGTTTGGATTTTTGGGGTTTTAAATGTTCACCTTTTCAGATTTTTTTAACATGATTTTTAACACACCACGCGGAATTTTATTCCCGTTGGTGGGCAATTCAGCTGGTGCGCTGATCACGTTCTGTGTGTTCTTGTGCTCGGTAATTTCAATTCCAATTCTGTTTCATCGCGATATTGATTTTGTAACTGCAATGGAAACCAGCGTATGATTTGTGATCCATAACCGGCGTGTCATGGCGGCTTGGTTTGTCGTGACTGCGGCTTCAATTGCCTTATCTTTATTGTCCGGATTGATTGGTCTACTTGTGACGTTGCCAGTGTTGGGGCACGCGACGTGGCATTTATACCGGCCGGCGGTTAAGCCTGCAGAAACGGTTCGACCGAACCGTTTCTGCGTTATGACTTTTTCGAATTACAGCGTTAATCCACCATCCGTAATGATGGTTTGGCCAGTGACCATGCTGGCGCTTACGCATAAAAACGTGACCACTTCAGCAATGTCTTCTGGCGTGCACCGGCGCTTCATAACCGCTTGGTCGCGGGCCGATTGTTTGCGCTCTTCTGACCAGGTTTCAGTCCACGGTGTTGCGACTTGACCGGGGGCAACTGCGTTAACGCGAACGTTCGGGCCAAGGCCACGGGCAAGGGATCGGGTCATGCTGACAATAGCGGCTTTACTGGCCGAATAAACAAGGCTGCTGCCCTGAGTGCTAACGCCCGCAATGGACGCAATGTTCACGATTGCTCCATTGCTTGTCGATAGTGCAGGTGCCGCTGCTTTTGCACACCGGAACGATCCAATTAAATTTGTATTGAGCAGCAATTGCCAAAACTCTTCGGTCATCTCACCAAGCTCCGATGGCGGAATTGGCTCTTGCGTTCCAGCTGTTCCAGCGTTGTTTACCAGATAATCCAGCCCGCCCAATTCAGCAATTGATTGTTCGACCATCGCTTCGGCATCGCCCGGAATCGATACATTACCGGGGGCTGCAATGACGTCATATCCCAGTGCCTGCAATGCGGCCACTTGCTTTGGGCCGGCCTCATCACCGGGGAGATGGTTAAGCGCTACTTTTGCGCCCATACTGGCAAGCATGGTTACACAGCCCAAGCCTATACCTGATGCGCTGCCGGTAACCAGTGCGCGTTTTCCTGTTAAATCTGCTTTTAGCATTTAGTTGTCCTTTTCGATGATTTTAATCGCTTGTTTTAACTTAAGTAGCTTAGTGTCGCGGGCTTTGAATAAGTCTTCGGGTGATGCTTCGCCGTAGTCATAAAACCCAGCCCCTGCTCGAACCCCGGTCCGACCCTCCTCAATTAGCCGGGTCAGGGTTTCGCTGCCCCCTGTGACCTCAGGTGGTTGGTACATGCGGCTGGCGATACCGTTTCTGCTCATTCGCAAATCCGTGTAATCCATTTTTTTCATGTGGCCCAAAATGGCGAGGCGAGATGCTAAGCCATGGCGTACGGAATGATCAATGTCACAAGCTGATACCCAGCCTTCGTCAATCATTCGCAAACATTCCAAATTAAGAGCTGCTTGTAACCGGTTGGCGATGTAGCCGGGGATCAAGCGCTCGAACAATAAAGGTTCTTTTCCAAAGCCTTTATAAAGATCGTGGATGGTTGATGTAACGTCGGGCGATGTTTCGGGCCCTGCAGCAATATCGACCAAATCAATGATGTAGGGCGGCGTGTACCAGTGAGCAATCAATGTGTTTTTTTGCCGGGACGCCGGAACCAATGGGAAAATATCCAGATACGATGTATTGCTAGCAATAATCACATTTGTGGGTGCAATGGCATCTATTTCCAAAAATAAAGTGCGTTTGATGTCTTCTTTTTCAACGATTGCTTCAACAATTAAATCTGCATTGGTAATGGCTTCTGCAAGATTGTCTATAAATTGAATTTGTTTGATTGCTGTTTCAGCCGTATCTTGTGTGACTTCACCTGCATCAACTAAATTCTGACACGCCGCATCAATAAGCCCCGGTGCCGCGGTTAGGGTTTCAGAGCTCACGTCTGTTAGGCGCACGGAACATCCGCCTAAAGCATGGACAAGCGCTAAGGCATGGCCCATTGTCCCTGCCCCTATGATTGCTACATTCTCAATTTTCAACTTCAAACTCTCCTCAATAACTCCCAGATATGTTCAGTGGATTAATTTAAAAAAATACTTGTTCTCTCAACATATACAAAAATAGACTGTCGCTTATTCCCTCATGAATAACAAAAGGAAAAATCATGAACGATAAAACCATTCTGTCGTGTGCTGTTACCGGGAACATCACAAGCCCAGCTCAAAACCCAAATCAGCCCGTTACCCCGGCTGAAATTGCCCAAGCCGCCATTAATGCAAATAAGGCAGGAGCCGCAATTATTCATATTCATGTGCGGGACCTTGAAACCACAGAAGGCAGTATGGATATAGGCTTGTACAAAGAAGTCGTTGATAGGATCGGCGAGTCGGGCTCAGATTTGATTATCAATTTAACAACTGGTGAAGGTGGGCGGTTCATCCCAACGGATGATGACCCCCGCGTTGCAGCACCCGGATCAACACTATGCCGCCCAGAGCTGCGCGTTGCTCATGTTAAAGAATTAAAGCCTGAGATTTGTACACTTGATTTTAACACAATGAACAGTGGCACGCGGACGGTAATTAATACGCCGCGGAATGTGGAAGTCATGGCCAACGTCATAAATGAAGTTGGGACCAGACCAGAAATAGAGATTTTTGATTCTGGCGATTTGAATATGGCTAAAGACTTTATCAAACGCGGTGTTTTAAAAGAGCCAGCGATGTTTCAAATGGTATTGGGTGTGCCATGGGGAGCTGCTGCTAATTATGAAACGTTGGCGTATTTGGTTTCTCAACTACCAGCAGATTGCATCTGGGGGGCGTTCGGCATTGGCCGGTCTGCATTCCCAATGTTGGCATTGTCATATATAATGGGTGGCCATGTTCGGGTTGGAATGGAAGACAGCGTTTATATCGAAAAAGGTGAACTGGTTAAAAGTAATGCACAATTAGTCGAAAAAGGCGTTGGAATCATTGAAAGCTTAGGCGGCACGATTGCAACGCCAACTGAAGCCAGAGCTATCCTGGGGCTGTCATCGTAGGCGTATTCTATATACTGCAGCTTAATTACATACCCTGTTATTCATAAAGTGTGAAATTTGAGGGCCCGTTCACTAATGTTTAAAGCACTCATTGAGCACTCACCAATTGGTGTGTCTATTATATTTGTGAAGACTCGCAAAAGAGCATATTTTAATGGTATGTTTCTCGCACTTTTCGAAGTAAAAAAATATTGATTCGTTCGAGCCGAGCCAAACTTTCTTAAATCCTGAGGACTTAAGCCGCGCCTTTGATGCCATTCCAAGCTTAGGAAACCATGAAGCAGTCGAAATGGAGTGGTTGCGACTTTTGGGCGAGCAGTGGTGGTGCCGAATGAAGATCATGAGAATGTTTATTGAAGGTGTCGAATCTGTTGTAACATGGTTTGAAGACAGCACGGAGTTTCATAATTCACGGCAGCAACTTCTTGGGTATGTTAATGATCTTTAATTTGTAAGGTATGCACTAGAACACCATTTGATGATTAGTATTGCCGATGTTAAAGCGAACATTATGAATGTGAACGATAAGTTTTTTGAAGTAAGTGGATATTCGAAATAAAAACTTATCGGGAAAGCCATCGAATGTTGCTTTCAGGCGAGCATCCAAAATAGTTCTTTGTTGAGATGTGGTAGACGATTGCTTCTGGAAGTATTTGGCACGATGAAATTAAAAATAAGCAAAAGAATGGCGATATCTATTGTGTCGATACAACAATTATTCCAAATCTAAATGAGCAAGGTAAGCCTTTTCATTATGTTGGCATTCGGACCGATATAACGGTGTGTAAATTGGCAGAAGAAAAAATTCTTCAATTTAAAACGACGTTGGATAAAACGCACGATTGCATCTTTATGTTCCGCCCCGATACCTTGAATTTCTTTTATGTAAATCAGGGCGCTATTGATCAATTTGGATATTCGAAAAAAATTACTCAAGGTGATGGCTTACGACATGAACGTCGATATAGACGAATCGAAGTTTAGAAAGGCCGCACAAAAAATAATT
>JAPKAX010000258.1 GCA_028825025.1 Rhodospirillales bacterium
GACAGACGGTTAATAATGCCCAGTGCTTTTCAATTGTCGGTAACGCATTCATCATTTTTTACTCTTATCTGTCTTCTTCTTGCGCTCCCAGTTATCTTCAAAACGCACGGCAGGTCACCATCGTCGTGCCTGGACAACTTCGAAACGGACGCGCCTTAGCTTCGCCCCACTACATTAAGCGATTGTCTGCACTTTTTTGGCGACACCCGCCTAAAAAAACGCGCGATAAAAGCGAGCTTTCTCTTAATCACTACCTGAAAAATTCGCTATCTTACAGGGGGCTGGCTTATAAACTCGCTATGAGAGGCATATTTTTATCGTGAAACTCATACAATTTTGCAAAAAGTCGTAACCGCAACTGCACTGTTGAGTTTGGCGGCGCATTCATAATGCCCCACAAGTTCCCCAACATTAGTTTAGAATACTCTCCTGATATAACTTGCATGCTGGCTAGTACATGGGCTGGCCGCGTTTGACCTTAAGCGTGAGGACTGAAACTATGCTTTGCTTGCTGACTGTCCGGCCTTCCAAATGGAAATCTCATCGCCTTGTGCCAGCTACACTAGCCATGGCGTCACACAACATGCTTGCCGAGTCCTGAGAATAGCATTACTCATCGACACCATGCGCGGGGTGATGACTATTTTCTGAACGAGCGCCTGCATTTTGTATTTCTAAAACAAAAAAATATGAGCCAACTTTTCGAACATTCAAAAATATTTTTCGAAATATTGAAGGCTTGTCTTCCAGAACAAAGCCAGCATGAATCGACCGAAAGTTATGTCTTTCAAATAACCCTTGCCACCCTCTGATTGATCGGAACCTAACGCCAACTCCTGCGGTGTTAGCTCCTAATCGCTTTATCAAAGATGAAAATGTTCCGCTCTTAATTTTTTTAATTCTATAAATAATCTCGCCCGGTGATGGCTGACGCAACCATCCTTCATACACCTGCTCGTAAACTACTAACTTTCCTTTGCCAGCCAAAATGCGATGCAAACTTTTAAGGCAGCGGCTGATATTTATCAAATTTTGTTCCTCATTTTCGCCGACTAAATGATGCAGCAATACGTTTATAGTTACGAGGTCATAATTTTCGCCGAGCAGCAAGGTATCTATGTCTGTAACAGATCCCTGCATCACCTTTCTCTGGGATTATGCGTGTTTCTATCTAGCATGAATTGTGAGTAGTCGAGCACTACGCCTGTTGCATTCGAGAAAAAGGCGAGCAGCCGATCCATAAAGATTCCATTTCCACCGCCGATATCAAGAACCTTAATTTTGGTAGGTCTCGGAATTCCTAAACTTGAGAGTACAGAACAGTAAGCCTCCCAATCTCGAAATTCTGTATCAAATGCTTTTACCGCATCATTATCTAAGTAAAACTCGCTAGAGTCTTTGCTGTCTTTCATTTTCACTATGAACCGTCCAATATTTTTATAAGCTAAAATGTGATTGATGGCGAGCCTGCGGGGGCGTATCCAGACTCCGACACAATGCGAGAAATTGAACCCATTAAAACTAAGCGCCCCAAGGCTCTCTCCCCTAAAGGCTATTAGGCTGCGATTGAAGGGAAATCAGCTACTGAGCTGTCGCTCTTAGGCCTTCAACCTCCAAGCTAGCAATGCTTCCAGCGTATCCATCGAGGCTGCCGCCACAATAAGCATCAGTACTTTCCAGAACCAAGCGTAAGGCCCAAAAATCTAACGCCTTGAAATATACTGGAGAAGAATAGCAAATCGCACTCGCATGCGCTCCGGATAAAATATCCGCCGTTCAAGCAGGCGCGTTATTCGTCAGCAGAAAATTGGCGGCGCATGTAGAACCGAATCAATTCAAAACACCATGAATTTGCTCGCTTTTGCTACAATCCGCAACCCGATATCCAGCATGATTGGCACAATCAACCAAGGCCGTCGACACTTCAAGCATGGCTTTTTATAGTGGCCGCGGCTGTCCATGGTGAACATCTGGGAAATCGATTAGGCCATACTGGTCATCTAGCCAGCGCAATATTTACTGTCCAGTATAGCCCTCCTCATTTATCAAAAATAGGAGGTACACTCAGAAATAAAGATTATAACATCCGATCCTTGAGTAGCTCCTCATAGACGGCCATGGTGCGAGAAATTACTATGCGCTCATCAAATTCTTTGAGGACTTTGGCTCTGGCCGCAATCCCACACTGCTTCCGCATAGGCACGTCATCATGAAGTCTAGCGATCGCTTCAGCTAACAAACCAACGCTCTCAACTGGAACGATCAAACCCTCAACGCCATTTGTCACAACTTCCCTGCATCCGGGAGCATCTGTTGTTACTAAAGGAAGCCCGCACGCACCAGCTTCAATAAGCCCTTTTGGAAGGCCCTCTCTATAACTAGGTAGTACAAAAATATCTACGTCTCGCAGAAGAGATGGCATATTATCAGAGTGCCCTATCCACCTAATAATTTTCTCGTGGTCCCATCTCCTCAAACACTCTTCGGGCACACTAGCGGGGTTACCCAGATCAGGATCCCCCGCCAACATAAACTGAATGTCTCTACCTTCTGCAAGCAAGATCCTGGCGGCCGCCACGTACTCCTTAATTCCTTTATCCCACAGCATGCGAGCCGCCAACAACACGGTGAAATTTTTAAGCTCTGCATTGTCCGCGTGATGATGTGATTTAGGAGCATAGGCCGAACAATCGACTCCTGACCCTCGAATCAGTCTTATCTGGTCAGCATCTACCAAATGATTCTTCTCGAAAAAATCAAAGTCATCTTGATTTTGTAGTATAAGCCGTGAATTTTTTCCTCCTAATGCTAGTTTCATTAGCATTGACACCAACGGCTGCAGCAATTTGGCTTTGCCATCCCTGCTCGTATATACATATCCCATCCCTGTCACAGCACTAACTCGTGCTGGAACTCGAGTGAGCCGCGCAGAGATGGCAGCGTAGAGAGCGCATTTGATCGTGAACCCATGAACCACAGTAACTGATCGACTTCGCATTAAGCGTATCAACCACCAAACGAGGGCTAGCTCCTTTAATGGATTCAAGCTGCGCCGATCCATGGGTGCTGGAATCCAGTCGAACCCCAGTTCCTGAAGCTTTTTACCATATGGACCAGGAGGCGAAATAAGCAGCACGTCATGGCCAGAGTCTCGGAGCGCCTTGAAAAGAGATAGCCGAAAATTATAGAGATACCAATCGGTATTGGCGAAAAATAATATTCTCATCTTTAACCCTAGAAAAAACGTTGATTCTGACATCACAAAAAATCACGATAGAACGCCTGCCAGTATCAGATATGGTTAGCCCGATACTTTACCGTGATTAGGAAATGCTTAGTGATACCAGAGCATGTTGTAATACAAAATAAGAAAAAGGCCTCTTTGTAGCGAAGCGTTTTTGAAATCAACAAAACGTTGACGGCTAACAGCTGATTAATTCAAATTTTAGGCTTTAAGTGGCATGGCTAAAGACGTTAGCGGGATGTCCGAATCAAAACTAATGCTAGCCTTCGGTTAACACCAAAAGCTTTTCTTCACCTTTTATATAGTCGAAACCGCAATCGAGAAAACCTAAAAAAAATAATATACCGGTTGAATCATACTTGTTTTTCGTTACATACACGCGCGAAGTCTGTGTAAAAATCAGTACGCTTTGCTAGCAGCACTTCCCGCTCATAATTCAATGAAGTTTGAACGTTTCTATTGGAAGACTCCAACCTCCAACTTACACTACCCATTTTTTCAACAAGCTTCGAAGCCAAGGCTTTTGCGTTGTTAGGCTCAATCATGTCTTCATCGGTCAGCAGTTCCGGGATGCCAGCGATGTGAGTTGCTATCGAGGGTAGCCCTCGACTCATCGCCTCAATCAAAGCTCTAGGAAGGCCCTCCTGCAAAGAGGGCTGGATATAAATATCCATAGTGTCCAACCAACTCAATACGGGCTCTCCTGGACTGCATGTCCCGTGAAATACAACGTTCTCAACAATATTCAACCGTTCTGCCATACGAAACCACGGCGATATGTCCCCAGGACCCAGAATGTTTAAGGTAGCTCGCGGATATACCTGCACGACGGCCACCATAGCTGCAAGAGCAACCTGAATCCCTTTGTAGCGATTCCCCAACGAAGCGATAACACCGATCTTCGGCCCGCATTCATTCATCCCAATAATTCTTTCC
>JAPKAX010000259.1 GCA_028825025.1 Rhodospirillales bacterium
AGTATTTGTAACAAATCTAGTTTCGCAATGGTTTTAACAAAAGCCAATAAATCATCAATGGCTTCAGGTGTAACCGTGAACTCAGTTGCATAGGCTGGCACGTTTGACCATTTGGGAACGTCTAGAACACGCACGAATGCGGCGTGCGGGCGACGGGTGTAAAAGGTTTGGTAGCGCTACATTCCGTCTTCCACACCACGCACACCCTCAACGACGGAGTGAAGCCAATGCCCCCAAATTTATTGACCGCACAAATCACTTGGAATCGGACATAATGAGATTCCGCATGGGAGCGGCCCTTCGCTAGGTTTCCATCAGCCAAATCTATTTTGGCAGAACCCAAACAAGTGACCGAACACAGAATTAGTATAACCTAACGTTGCATCCCCAGAGTTTATACGGACATTCCCTAATTTGTGAAGGGTTGCTTAAGCTTTCATATCCAAAGCAGCCTGAGCAGCGGCTAATCTGGCAATCGGAACCCGGAACGGCGAGCAGGAGACATAGGTCAAACCAATTTCTTGGCAGAAGCGAACCGATGCCGGATCCCCGCCGTGTTCTCCACAAATGCCTAGCTTCAAATCAGGACGTACCGACAATCCCCGCTCAACACCCATTTTGACCAACTCACCTACGCCATCACGGTCAATAGTCATAAATGGGTCTTCAGCCAGAATGCCTTTCGAGTGATAAACATCTAAAAAAGGCGTTGCATCATCACGCGAGAAACCAAAGGCCGTTTGCGTCAAGTCGTTAGTGCCAAAGCTAAAGAATTCCGCTGATTCAGCAATCACGTTTGCCCGTAAACAGGCACGCGGCAGCTCAATCATTGTACCGACCAAGTACTCAAGCTTCACGCCTTTACTGGCTTCAACTTCTGCTGCGACCGTATCAACAACCTTTTTCAGCATATCAAATTCAGGTTTATCAATGATCAACGGGATCATGACTTCCGGAACAACATCCCGACCTTCTTTAATTAAAATTGCAGCTGCTTGAAAAATAGCGCGGGCTTGCATCTCATAGATTTCAGGATACGTAATTCCTAATCGGCATCCACGGTGACCTAACATTGGATTTGCTTCATCCAACTCCAATCGGCGCAATTTAACGGTTTTCACATCCGCACCCGCCGACTTTGCCACAGCCATAATATCTTCTTCAGTATGGGGCAAAAATTCATTTAAGGGTGGGTCCAGCAACCGGATCGTCACAGGCAAGCCTTCCATAATACGGAACAGTTCAAGGAAATCTTGGCGCTGATATGGCAACAACTTATCCAGCGCTGTACGGCGTGCGACTTCTGTTGTTGCCAAAATCATTTGGCGCATGTGGATGATCCGCTCAGGCTCGAAGAACATATGCTCCGTACGGCATAAGCCAATCCCTTCGGCACCAAATTTTAGGGCGGTTTCCGCATCTGCTGGGGTTTCTGCGTTGGCACGAACCCCCATGGTCCGAACCTCATCAACCCAGCTCATCAAGCGACCAAAGTCGCCTGTTAATTTTGGCTGAATGGTTGCGACTGCGCCCATGAACACTTGGCCGGTTGAACCATCGAGCGTAATCACATCGCCTTCACCAAACGTTTGCCCCATGCAAATCAACGTTTTCGTTACATAATCAACGCGCAAATCGCCTGCGCCAGAAACACAAGGTTTGCCCATACCACGGGCCACAACAGCCGCGTGTGATGTCATTCCGCCGCGTGTTGTCAAAATTCCTTCAGATACGTGCATACCCGTAATATCTTCTGGTGATGTCTCAATCCGAACCAAAATCACTTTCTCGCCTCGGTCCGCCCATTCTTCAGCTTCGTTGGCATCAAAAACAATGCGGCCACATGCGGCACCCGGGCTAGACGGCAACCCGCGTCCAACCATCCGGCGTTCGGCGTCTGGGTCCAAAGTCGGGTGGAGTAATTGATCAAGTTGTGCCGGGTCAACGCTTTGAATAGCACCATCGCGGTCCAACAAGCCTTCATCGAACATATCACAAGCGATTTTCAATGCGGCCTTTGCAGTCCGCTTTCCACCCCGAGTTTGCAGCATCCATAATTTGCTCTGCTGGACGGTAAATTCCATATCCTGCATATCTTTGTAATGGGTCTCCAACTTATTACGCACAGCAACCAAATCGGCATAAATTGCTGGCATTGTTTCTTCCATGGATGGAAGATCCGCATCTGTTTCAAGCTTTTCAGCATTAGTAAGTGGCTGAGGTGTCCGGATACCCGCAACCACATCTTCGCCCTGTGCATTAATCAGATATTCGCCATAAAATGTGTTTTCACCCGTAGACGGATTCCGCGAGAAACAAACGCCCGTAGCACAATCATCGCCCATGTTACCAAAAACCATGGATTGGACGCTAACGGCAGTCCCCCAACAGGCAGGAATGCTTTGCAAGCGGCGGTATGTGATTGCCCGGTCGTTCATCCACGAGCCGAACACAGCTCCGATGGCGCCCCATAATTGCTCGCGGGGGTCTTGCGGAAAGGCTTTACCCTGCATTTTTTGGACCATAGCTAAATAATTAACAACAACCACTTTCCAATCGTTCGCGCCCAAATCCGTATCTAACGAATATCCATTGTCGTCTTTATGACCTTCAAGAATGTCTTCAAAATTATGATGGTCGACACCCATAACAACATCGCCGTACATTTGGATAAAGCGGCGATAGCTATCGTAAGCAAACCGCGCATCGCCTGAATTTTTAGCAAGGGTTTCAACGGTAAGATTATTAAGACCCAAGTTCAAAACCGTGTCCATCATCCCCGGCATTGAAGCGCGGGAGCCGGAACGCACTGAAACCAAAAGTGGGTTTTCAGTTGAACCAAAGCCGTTCCCTAAAATCGTCTCGATCTGGCCCATGGCAGTGTCAACTGCAGCCATTAATTCGTCCGGATAAGAACGCTCATTGTCATAAAAATAGGTGCAAACATCAGTCGTAATCGTGAACCCGGGTGGCACAGGAATTCCAAGGTTCGCCATTTCAGCCAAATTAGCCCCTTTACCGCCCAACAAGTTGCGCATCTCGGCACTGCCTTCGGCTTTGCCATCTCCAAAGCTGTAGACCCATTTTGTCATTGGTAGTATTTCCTCAAATTATGTTTCACGTTAGGAGCCGAAGCTCAGATCTATATTTATCCTTCGATCTTCGAAAAATCGGCAACACCATCTAATCCAGAACGGATGCGCGATAGTAACTTCAAACGATTCCCACGAACCATCGTATTGTCATCATTAACTTTCACTTTATCAAAAAAATCATCAACCGGCCCCCGGAGCTTAGCCAAAAATTGCATCGCAGGGCCGAAGTCTTCTGCAATTACAGAATTAGAAATAAGCCCCGCTTCAGCTTGAAGCCCGGCGAATAATGTTTTTTCTTCGTCCAATAAAAACAAACCAGCATCCGGCTGAGCGTCATATGAGCGGCTGTCTTTTTTCTCTTCAATTTTTAGAATATTAGTAGCCCTACGATAGGCAATTAATAAGTTCCCGCCATCATCCGTCGACAAGAATTCAGATAACGCCGTTACCCGCGCCAACAACCGAACCAAATCGTCCTCACCGCCCAAAGAAAACACAGCATCAACGCAATCGTGGCGAACGCCTTGTTCTTTCAAATGGACTTTCAAGCGATCAGCAAAGAAAGAAAGCAGGTCATTGGAAGGATTCTCACCTTGCCCATACAAACGGAAGGATTGCTCGAAAAGCTTGGAGAGCGGAAGCCTAAGATCATTTTCTAAGATCAACCGAATAATCCCCAATGCAGCGCGACGAAGTGCGTAAGGGTCTTTCGATCCCGTTGGTTTTTCATCAATGGCAAAGAAGCCAACCAACGTATCAATTTTATCCGCTAAGGCAACGCAAACGCTAACCGGTTTACTCGGACAATTATCATTTGGTCCAACCGGTGAATAATGTTCAGCAATAGCATCGGCGACTTGCACGCTTTCTCCATCATGCAGCGCGTAGTAGCACCCGATGGTGCCCTGTAAATCAGGGAACTCACCAACCATGCCGGTTGATAAATCCGCCTTCGCAAGGCGCGAAGCGGAACGAACTTGATCTTTATCAGCACCAGACACATGAGATGCAATATCGACAGCCAAAGCCTGAACCCGGTCTATTTTCTCGTCCAAAGTGCCTAATTTGGCATGAAATACCCG
>JAPKAX010000031.1 GCA_028825025.1 Rhodospirillales bacterium
GGAATTCGATAGTTCAGGCCGTATTTTTCCGTGTGAATATTAAAAGATAGAATAAAATGACGATAAAAATTACATGGTAGCCGCTATGGTCTTTCACGCGCCTACGGTCCGAATGGATTTAGATATTGTCCTAACGTATATTTCAACCTAACGGAAAGCCGCATTGATCCTATCAACAACCAGCTAACTTATAAAGGTTAGGGGTAATACGGCCAGATAGATACCAATAACGGATGAATTTATTGCGCGCGCTATCGGATCAATTAAATGCTTGGACATCAACAAGTTAACTCTTTTATCCTGTATTTCTGCCGTAGACATCTGAAATTCACATGATATATGTTTATATCAATTACATATGGCTAGTTGGACGTTTCAACGTTTCGGCCTGCAAGTGCATTTGTATAAAAAAATGACGAGGACATTATGGATTTCCAACTGACAGAAGAACAAAAAATGTTTCAAAGTGCTGTTCGTGGTATTGCTGAACGGCATTTGGCCGCTGACAATTTAGAACGCGCTCATAGCCCCGGATACCCGCTTGATGTTGCAAAGTTTTTTTCGGAACAAGGTTTGATGGGAATTACCCTGCCTGAAGAAGATGGCGGGCAGGGAGGAAGTCTAATGGATGCGGTTATCGCGATTGAACAAGTGGCACTTGTTTGCCCCCGCAGCGCCGATGTTATCCAATCGGGAAGCTTCGGGCCATTGCGGACTTTTGCTGAATACGCAACAGCGGATCAAAAAGAGCGGTACTTAGCGAAGCTGTTAAAAGGCGAGCTGATTATTGCTTTGGGTATGACAGAAGCGGATGCGGGTTCGGCTGTCACTGATTTAACCACATCAGCCCGCCCCGATGGCGACGGATTTCGGGTGACTGGTGGCAAGGTGTTTACCAGCAATTCACCGGACGCTGATTTGTTTCTCGTCTACGTGCGATTTGGAAAAGGCATTGATGGCATTGGGTCTGTCTTAATGGACCGCAGCATGGCTGGGTTTACGTTGGGCCAACCGTCTAAATACATGAACGGTGAAGACTGGTGCGCTTTGTATTTTGATGATGTTTATATTCCACCCGAAAATGTTTTGTTAGGACCGGGCGGATTTAAAAAGCAAATCGCTGGGTTTAATGCAGAGCGCATTGGTAATACAGCGCGATCCTTAGCGGTTGGTGAATTTGCTTATAATTTGGCCCGTCAACATGCTTTAACTCGTAAACAATTTGGGCGCCCGCTTTGTGAATTTCAGGGTATTCAGTGGAAGTTTGCGGACATGAAGGTTCAGATTGAAGCCGGGCGCTTGTTATTGTACCGAGCTGCGATCAATGCGGACAAAGGGTTGCCCTCCGCCGAGGATACATCGATTGCAAAGGCTTTTTGTAATAAGGCGGGATTCGAGATATGTAATGAAGCCATGCAAGTGATGGGGGGGACTGGCTACTCCCAAGAATCTTTAATTGAATATTGTTTTCGAAAATCCAGAGGCTGGCAAATCGCTGGTGGATCAACAGAAATGATGAAAAACAGAATTGCTGAAACGGTGTTCGAGCGACGCTTTTCACAACGCCCGCCCAAGAGTTCTTGATTAATACATAAGGATACCAAACGTGACCAAACGCCTAACGGAACAAACCAAAGGTGTCTATATTATATCGGCGACACCGTTCGATGGTACAGGAGCCTTCGATACGGAAAGCGCCGACAGCTTGATGGATTTTTATATATCCAAACAGGTCACTGGCATGACCATTTTGGGGATGATGGGTGAAGCGGTCAAAATGTCGTCGGATGAAGCGGAATGCGTCATGCGCCATATAATCGCACGTGTAGATGGGCGGGTGCCTGTTATTGTTGGTATTTCAGATCCGGGCTTAAGCAATATGGAACGGTTGGCAAAGTCCAGTATGGATGCGGGTGCGTGTGGAGTGATGATTGCGCCCATGAGCGGTCTTCGGACAGGTGAGGCCATTCATAATTACTTCGATCAAGTGTTTGCCGCTTTAGGCCCCGATATCCCGGTTTGTTATCAAGATTATCCTTTAACCACCAATGTATTTACGTCTGTTTCCTGCTTCAATAATATGGTTCGGGACTTCGATCAATTGGTGATGTTTAAACACGAAGATTGCCCCGGCCTTGGCAAGCTATCGCGTATTCGCAAAACCGCTGAAGATGACAAAACGGTGCGCCGAGTTTCTATTTTGGCTGGGAATGGTGGGCTGTATTTGCCTCAGGAAATGGCCAGAGGTGCCGATGGGGCGATGACCGGATTTGCGTATCCTGAAATGTTGGTTGCCGTAGTCAACTTATATGGCGAAGGGAAAACGCATCAGGCGCAAGATCTGTTCGATGCGTACTTGCCGGTTATCCGTTATGAACAACAACCGGGCTTTGGATTGGCTGTGCGCAAAGAAGTTTTGCGCCGCCGCGGTGCCATTGCCAATGCCACCACTCGTGCTCCGGGTCCAAAACTCAGTGCGCTTGATCACGATGAACTCAGTGGCCTTCTGGCCCGCCTTGAAATCAAATTAAAAGAAATCGCCTGATCGTATCAGGTAGGGAGATAACTATGAGTGATTTTGATACCATCGTTAAAGGCGGCACTGTCGCAACAGCTTCTGACACGTTTCAATCTGACATCGCTATTCGCGGTGGTCGGGTGGTTGCTTTGGGTCATGATTTAGGATCGGCGGATCAAGTGATTGATGCCACTGGAATGATGGTACTTCCGGGCGGGATTGACGCCCATTGCCACATCGAACAAGAATCATCGACACTGATAATGACCGCGGATGATTATTATTCCGGCAGCGTCTCAGCCGCTTTTGGTGGAAACACCACGATCATTCCTTTTGCCGCTCAACATAAGGGACAAAATTTACGCGATGTTGTCAAACTCGCCCATGATCGGGCCGGGCCAAAATCAGTGATCGATTACGCTTTCCATTTGATTGTATCCGACCCGACTGAAAACGTTTTAGGTCAAGAATTGCCAGCGTTGATCATGGAAGGTTATTCGTCGTTCAAAGTTTATATGACATACGAGATGCTAAAAATTGATGACCGTCAAATGTTGGATGTGCTGTCGGTTGCCCGCAAATATGGGGCCATGACGATGGTCCATGCTGAGAATAATGATGTCATAAATTGGTTGTCGGAACGCTTATTAAATGGTGGGTACGTTGCTCCTAAATTCCATGCGGTTAGTCACAATTCAATTGCTGAAAGTGAAGCATCGCGCCGGGCTATTGATTTGGCCCGTTTGGTTGATGCCAAGTTATTAATAGTTCACGTATCCGCCCCCGAAGCGGCTCAAGCGATTTTGAACGCCCGGAACCAAGGTTTGCCAATTTATGGGGAAACGTGTCCGCAGTATTTGTTCTTAACAGCCGAAGATTTGGACCGTGACGGCATGGAAGGGGCTAAGTTCTGTTGTTCACCGCCGCCCCGCGATCAAGCTGGGCAAGAAGCGATTTGGCTTGGACTAACCAACGGTACTTTCCAAGTGATCTCGTCTGACCATGCGCCGTATCGGTATGACGAAACGGGTAAGTTTAACGCAGGGCCAAACCCTACGTTCAAAAAAATCGCAAATGGTATTCCGGGGATTGAAACCCGGATGCCGCTGTTGTTTTCAGAAGGGGTCGGGAAGGGGCGTTTGTCGATTAACGAGTTTGTAGCCTTAACCTCAACCAATGCCGCCAAAATTTATGGCCTGCACCCGCGCAAAGGAACTATTGCTGTTGGCAGCGATGCTGATCTATCCATTTGGGACCCAACCTGGAAACGCACCATTAGTGAAACCATGTTGCACGATAATATGGATTACACGCCCTATGAAGGGATGGAAGTAACCGGATGGCCGCGGACTGTGATTAGCCAAGGCCGGGTTGTGGTTGCGGACGAGAAATTACAAGTCGAGCGGGGATCAGGAGAGTTTTTAGAACGCCAACCGATTGACCCAGACACATCAGTCCCCGCTGACAGTTCCCCCTTAAGCCCAACGCGTAACTTCGGCGCAGATTTGTTATAAGGAAGCCGCACAATGACGATCCTTGTTATCAACCCCAACTCGAACCAAGCCGTCACTGATGGTATGGCAGATGCGTTAAAGGTTTTAAAAGTATCGGGCGGGCCTAAAATTGAGTGCCTAACCTTGGCGGAAGGCCCGTTTGGTGTTGAAAGCCAAGCTGACATCGAAGCTGTCACCTTACCGCTCCGTAAATTGGTCATAGAGCGCGATGATGCGAATGCCTATGTCATTGCGTGTTATTCCGACCCCGGCCTTCAGGTGTGCCGTGAAGCGACGCCTAAGCCAGTGTTTGGTATTCAGGAATGTGGCGTTTTGACCGCGTTGTCTCAGGGCGACCGGTTTGGCGTCATTGCTCTTGCCGATGCGTCAATCAAACGGCATTTGCGCTACCTGCGACAAATGGGTGTTATGGAGCGGTTGGCCCGTGAACGTGCGGCTAACTTATCGGTGCATGATAGCGCAACGGGCACAGAGACTTTTGCCCGACTGTGTGAAGTGGGAACAGAATTACGTGATTTCGATGGCGCTGAAACCATTATTTTAGGCTGTGCCGGGATGGCGGTTCATCGCATCCCCTTGGCTGAATTCCTTGGCATCCCCGTTATAGACCCGGTGCAAGCGGCAACGTCCATGGCGATGGGCGCTGTAATGCTTAAGGGCTAAAGTTGGCTGGCTTCTAAAGGCGTTTTTCCCAAAATCATATCTGACGCTTTTTCACCAATCATTAGCGTTCCGGCGTTCAAGTTTGCCGTTGGCATCATCGGCATGATCGACGCATCAGCAACCCGCAAGCCTTCAATTCCATGGACCCTTAACTGATCATCAACAACGGTGTTGGTTTGTTCAGCCGGCCCCATGCGGCAAGTGCCCATGGGGTGGTAAGCTGTGTTCCCAGTTTCGCGGGCGTGTTGCAATAATTCCTCGTCGGATTGTCGGGAAATGCCGGGCCATGTTTCTTCTGCGACATAAGGAGAGAACGGTTTGCTATTCATAATCTGGCGGCTTAACCGCATGGCGCTTAGTAAGATTTGGCGGTCTTTTTCTTCAGCTAAAAAGTTGGCTTGAATTTCTGGGTACTCAAACGGGTTGTTTGATTTAGCCCGAATATAACCGACACTTTCAGGGCGCTGTTGCCAACAGGCTACTGTTGCACCCGGGAACCTATCGAGCCCCGTACGAAGGCCCTGCGGGTAACTGGCGGGGGTGAAAGTCAGCTGGATATCGCTGTAGTCCAAACTTTGATCCGACTTCCAGAAACAATAAATCAGGGTCGGTGTCAGGGCTAACGCGCCCTTACGGTACAGGGCGTATTTTACGACCTCTTTAACCAAGTTGACGCCGCGAACGCGTTCATTAAAGGTTTGCATCTCTTGAATGCGGGCCATGAGACGAACCGAGTAATGATCTCTAAAGTTCTCACCAACACCGGGAAGCTCGTGAGCTACTGAAACAGCTATATCCTGCAAGTGCGCAGGCGCACCAATACCTGAAAGCTGCAGCAATTGTGGCGATGCAATCGCCCCGGCGCATAAAATCACTTCTTTGTTGGCGGTGATCAGCTCAATGCTGCCAGAGGGACCACCCCGTTTGATTTGAACTCCCATCGCGCGTTTGTTTTTGATGATAATTTTTTGAGTGTGGGTGTTGGTCATCACCTCCACATTGGGGCGTGTCATGGCGGGGTGCAAAAATGCGCGGGCCGGACTAACGCGTTGACCCTTATGGACGCTCCGTTGTGCGTAAGCGATGCCTTCTTGAGTTTTCCCGTTGTAATCCGGATTATGGGGGATGCCAATGGATTGGGCCCCCTCAATAAACGCATCACAAAGTGGGTGCTTTTCATCAATGTCGGTTATCGTGAACGGTCCGCCGCGCCCATGAAATCCAGAATCACCAGCGCCAATTTTATTTTCGCTGCGTTTGAAATAGGGCAGCACATCGGCATAACCCCAGCCGTGATTTCCCTTTTGGGCCCAACTGTCGAAATCCATACGATGGCCGCGGCTATAAATATGACCATTGATCGAGCCAGACCCGCCCAGTGTTTTGCCGCGTGGCTGTGTGATTTTACGACCTGCGGTGCCTTCGCTGCCACTCGCCGTATACAGCCAATTGATTTTGGGGTTTTTCAGGGTGTACATGACGCCTGCAGGGATATGGATAAACGGATTTCGATCCGGCGGACCAGCTTCCAACACACAAACGCTGTGTTTGCCAGATTCTGACAAGCGCGCAGCAACCACGGACCCTGCTGTTCCTGAGCCAATAACGATGTAGTCGAATTGTTTGGAAGCCACGGCTCAGCCTTTGTCATAGGTGGTCAATGTATACCCGAATTATGGGTGACAGACGTGCCAGAGTAAACCGCCTTATTGAGCATGGCAGACTTGACCAAAGGCGTTGATGCATCGCAATGTGATGTGTGAAATGGATAGATGAAAAATTTGAACGAAAAGGCGATGATGTGAACACTTTATTTGAACGCGCAGGCGCACTAGGCGCATTGCTAAAGGCCCGCAAAGAAACGGTTAGTGTGGCGGAATCCTCATCCGGTGGTCTTGTCTCAGCAGCACTGCTTAGCGTTCCGGGGGCGTCCGCTTATTTCGCTGGTGGGAGTGTTATCTATACGCAAAATGCGCGCCGTAAATTGTTGAAGGTGTCTGAAGAAATCGCCACGATGCGCGGTGCTAATGAAGAGTTTGCATTAATCGTAGCTAAAAAAGCCCGCGAAAGATTAAGCAGTACTTGGGGCATATGTGAAACGGGTGCCACGGGGCCCAGCGGAAATAGGTATGGCGATGCTGCGGGGCATGTGTGCATCGCGGTTGCTGGCCCAACAAACGCTGCGATGACGCTGGAAACGGGAAGTGCTGAGCGGGAAGAAAACATGTGGGAGTTTGCTCAAGCCGCGCTCGATTTTCTAAGGGCAACAATTGAAGGATAAGGCAGACGCATTTTGGAAATAGACCGGAAGATAATTGAAGATTTCAATCGCGATGGTGCGGTTGTCTTGCGAGCTGTTTTTACGCCTGAATGGATTGAAAAACTAAGGGCTGGTTTAAAATACAATATCGCTACGCCCGGCCCATATACGCGGAGCTATAGCGGAAACGGTGGGGCAGGACACTTTTTTGGTGATTATTGCAATTGGCAACGGATTGATGCGTACGAAGACTTCGTTCGTAACTCTCCAATTAGCACCTATGCCCGTCATTTAATGGGCACCAAACAAGCCAATTTTTTCCATGAACACGTTGTTGTTAAAGAGCCGGGTACGTTGGAGCCAACTCCATGGCATCATGATCAACCGTATTATTGTGTTGATGGGGATGACAGTGTCAGCCTTTGGATGCCGCTTGATCCGGTGCCCAAGCAATGGGGCGTAGAGTTTATTGCTGGGTCGCACAAATGGGGCCGTTGGTTCCGACCAAAAAAGTTTATTGATCAAGATTACGATCAAGACGACGATGGGTTTGAAGAAATGCCCAATATTGAGGCGGATCGAGATCAATATAAAATACTATCGTTTGGTTTGGAACCGGGTGATTGCGTCGCTTTTCATTTCCGTACCGTCCATGGCGCACCGGGCAATGGTTCGGCCACAACCCGCCGCCGGGCAATTGCATGGCGCTGGGTCGGGGATGATGCGCGCTATGTGCTCCGTAACGGGGTCATGTCACCACCGTTCCCTGATATGGAAGAATGTACATTATCCGTGGGCAATAAATTAGATAGTGATTTGTTTCCAGCGTTCCGTGAATAGTGCTGTTATTTGAACTTCTTTAAAGTCCGGATCATAGATAAATAGGTTTGGGGTGCAAAACGATAAAAGGTTTCTTTGAGCAACCGGCTTAAGTTTGGCGAAAAATAATTGGGCCTGAATTCGGGTGCCTTATTTAACGTACCCAGTTCTTTGAAGCGGGCTGTGTAGGCGGTAAATAAATTAGATGCAGTTGGGTCAATCATTAGCTTATCAACGGCTCTATCTTGCTCAGGGATGGCTTCGTGCCACGCCGAAAGCATATGGCGAGGCCGAGTGGACGGGTTAGCGCGGCCCCGGTGCCAAACATGGGGGTAGCGGATTAACGCATCACCCATTTGCGAATTAATACGGATGGGGCCAAAGGATGTCCCGACATCTGCTGGCTCTAGTAGTTGGATATTTGATTTATGTGATTTTGGCACCATTTAAATGCTGCCATTTTATTCTTCTACGTCACCTAAGGGGATGTTGACCAATAGCTTTTTAAATTCTTCAAAATCAACATCGCTGTGTAAGTACGGGTCGATGCTGCCAGGCTGGTTGGTATTGCCGCCAACATCTGAAATACATAAGTCCGCGCCCAGAATGCCGGATGTGACCGCGCAGACGATTTTATTGCCGAGAACATGGGCATTAGCAAAATGCTTTGATGCGGGTGGATTAACGTTCAAGTGCCCAATGATTTGCCTGCCAGCTATCCACGATGACTTAGCTGGTTTAAACGCCTGCCATGCGTCATCATAAAGGGATTGCAGTTGGCTTAAATGTTATGTTTCAATAACGCTCCGAAGAACCAAATACCCGTATTTATCCGTTAATTTGAATGCCTCAGAAAGCCGATCAGGCGATAAAGCCTGAGCTTCACGTTCAGATGGGGTTATTTGGATTTCAGATGTCATCTTGGGAGTTTCATACGGCTTGATATTCCAATTCCCATGCTTTGACAGCTTTTGATTCGACCCAATACGTAACCATTGAATCAAACTTTTTATAATGCTCAGATTCTAAATGCAGGGCGAAAGCGGCCCGGCTATCATAGATTTCATACAGGAAGATAGAGTTGGTATCGTCCGGGTCTTTACACACATCAAAGCGTTGGCAACCGGGTTCTTGATCCATTGAAAATTGCGCGTTGGCTTGCATTGCTTCTGCAAAACTTTCGATGTGTTCAGGTTTGATTTGAAAAATAACGGTAACGACAAACATTTGATTTCCTAAAATTTAAGTGGGGAAGCGGCTTTTTAGGTCGTTGATTTGAGCATCATCTAAAAAGCTAGTGTTCATATTTTTAAGCATCAAAAACAGTTTAGCGGTTTCTTCTAATTCTTCTATAGCATAAACCGCATCTTCTAATGATTTCCCGGCAACGACCGGGCCGTGGTTGGCTAACAATAGAGCGTGGTGATCCGATGCCATTTCACGCACGGCTTTTGCTAAATCTAAATCGCCCGGTGGAAAATAGGGGATTAGGGGCAAGGTGCCAATTTTCATAACGTAATAAGCGGTGATCGGGGGCAGTACATTTTTTTTGTTAATGTCACTTAAGCAACTTACCGCCACGGAATGAGTGGAATGTAAATGCACAACAGCACCGGTTCCGGGGCGTTGCTCATACATAACCTGATGCAAAAAGATTTCTTTCGTTGGTTTGTCGCCTAAAATATGTGCGCCGTCATTATCGAGTTTTGATATTTTGGCGGGGTCTAGAGTGCCCATTGTTGAGCCGGTTGGCGTCATCAACCAGCCGTCGTCAACGCGGGCACTGATGTTGCCTGAGCTGCCAAAGGTGAGGCCGCGCTCGAACATAGATTTTGCTAATCGCACAATCTGGTCGCGTAGCTGGTTTTCGTTCATGACAGCATGCCAAATGATTTAACAAAGAAATCTTCCGTCCCAAAGTTTCCAGACTTAAGGGCGAGGGCCAATTTGGTTGCACCTAAAGTTTCGGTCCAAGGAACGCCGGGATCAATCTCTGGCCCAATCCGAAGGGCTCGAATTTCAAGCGCATTCACAACAGCACCTGACGTTTCCCCCCCAGCAACAATTAACTGGCGAACACCCTGATTGACTAAGCCTATCGCAATTTTACCTAATGCGTCTTCGACCATAGCTCCCGCTTCATCGCGGCCCAGTTTATCTTGCACTTGTTTAACAACGGCGGGGTCGGCCGAAGAATAAATAAGAACGGGTTGATTGCCTAAGCGCGATTGTGCCCATTCCAACGCTTTGGTCGCAACATCTTGACCACTAGCCAACGCCATCGGTTCAACCATAAAACTTTCAATGTGTTTTTGAGCATAGGCAATTTGGCCGCGTGTTGCTTGCGAACAGCTGCCCGCAATAACGGCAGTTTTCCCGGTTGGCGCATCAATATCAATTTCGGTTGAGGGGCCTAACAAACCTTGATTTCTGAAGTTATTAGGTAAACCCAATGCAACACCTGAACCGCCAGTAATGAGTTTAAGATCCTTCGATGCTTCGCCAATAAAACGCAGATGTTCATCCGATACGGCATCAACAATCGCATGGGAATAGCCGTCTGATTTAAGGGCGTCGTATGCAGAGCGGATAGTGTCAGCGCCGCCTTGAACGTCTTGATATTTTACCAACCCAACCTTTTTATCAGTCTGGCTGGCGAGTACATTAACTAAGTTGGCGTCGGTCATGGGCGTTAAGGGGTGATCTTTCATGCCTGAATCAGATAATAAAATATCGCCGACAAACAAATGCCCGTTAAATATTGTCCGGCCATTTTCAGGGAAGGCAGGGCAGGCGATTGTAAAATCTGTATCCAATGCATTCATTAAAGCATCAGCAACCGGGCCGATGTTGCCTTTGTCTGTTGAATCAAAAGTTGAGCAATATTTGAAGAAGAACTGCTGAGCTCCCTGAGCTTGCAGCCATTTAAGGGCTTCTAGTGATTCCTCTATGGCTTGATCAGCGGGCTCTGTTCGGGATTTAAGAGCGATAATAACCGCCTTTGCATCGCCCAAGTCTATATAACCATCTTGAACACCAATAAGCTGAACCGTTGGCATTCCTTCTTTTACTAGCGTATTGGCAAGATCTGTTGCCCCTGTAAAATCGTCAGCAATAATACCAAGTAAAAGTGTCAAATCAGCGCTCCTGTTAATGTATACGTTGACGTTTTAGCTCGCCGCTCCTCAGATTGCAATTCATCCAGATTAGAAAAAGATCGAATTAGTTCTTATTATCGAGGTTGATTGTTTGCTATTGTTACCAAGCTTTGCTGTATGTTGAAGACTTAACAAGGATTGATCAAATATGAGCCGTTCAGAACGTGTTATCGATATGGCACCTGGATTTTACGTGCGCTCTGATTATCAAGTTTCTATTGAGCACAGTGAAAAGCGCATTCGGTCGATATTTAATGGTAAAATTATTGCCGATAGTGACATGGTTCTTGTCTTGAGTGAAACACGGCATGCGCCCACTTATTATTTCCCTAAAGCCGATGTTCACATGGATGCTTTAATCCCAACGGAACGCCATACCCATTGCCCGTTTAAGGGCAATGCTTCATATTGGTCGGTTAAGGTGGGAAGTGAATTGGCTGATAATATCGTTTGGGGGTATGAACAACCCTATAAAGAAGCGGAAGAAATCGAAGGATACATTGCTTTTTATTGGGATAAAATGGAGGCTTGGTATGAAGATGATGTTCAAGTTTTTGCTCAATCAAATGAGGCAAAAGACACGAAAGGCAACCCACTTGTTGAATGGGTCCTATCTGAAGCTTGGGAAGCCACAACATCGCGCGAATTAACGCACCGGTTTGTAAGCCGATTAAATGAATGTGGAATGAACGTCATGCAAATGACTGTGGCCATTCGAACTCTACATCCGTTGCTTGCCGCAATTGCATATCGGTGGAAAAGGTCGGAGCTAGAAGTCTCGAAATTTGAAGCGTCTTACGATATATTTGGTAGCGATACTTTCAAAAATAGCCCCTTTCAACCGATTTTTGATGGAGCTGGTGGCGTGCGGCGTAAAATTGAACCGGTTGGCAAAAATGAATATCCCGTTCTGGATGATTTAAGCGCTGATGGTGCAACGGATTATGTGGCCATGCCGATGCGGTTTTCAGATGGACAAATTAACGCAATCACAATCGCAACAGATAATGAAAGTGGTTTTACGACAGAAAATTTAGGCCATATTCACGAGGTATTGCCGATTTTAAGTCGTCTTTATGAGGTTCAAGCTAAAGAGCGCTCTGCAGCAACGTTGATGCACACGTTTATGGGAAAGCACACGGGCGAGCGGGTGCTGAACGGGCAAATTCGCCGGGGCGATGGTGAAGACATGCACGCCGTTATTTGGTTATCTGATTTGCGCAATTCAACTCCATTGGCTGAAACCATGACGCGGGCTGAGTTTTTGGTTTATTTGAACCAGTTTTTTGATGGAGTGGCGGGCGCTGTTGTTGATAATGGGGGTGAAATTTTGCGCTTTATTGGGGATGCTGTTTTAGCGATTTTCCCGATTGAACATAACCATAATCATGAGAGCGGTCGGGATGCATGTTCTGAAGTTGAAATGGCCTGTGAGCGGGCAATAAACGCGGTGAAGGCCGCCCGGTCTGCAATTGCAGAGACAAATATTGAGCTGCTAAGCACGGGCCAGCCAGAAATTAAATATGGCATTGGCATGCACATTGGTGATTTGACCTACGGCAATATTGGAATTCCAGAACGCCTTGAGTTTACGGTTATTGGTTCAGCAGCAAATGAAGCCGCGCGGATAGAGGCGATGACAAAAGATTTGAGCGTTCCCGTGCTCATTTCAGACACCTTTGCATCCGCTTACATAGGCGAGTTGGTCTCCGTTGGGCAGCATCAATTGCGCGGTGTTGAAGGCAAGCGCGAGCTTTTCACCGTGCTAGAGTCATTCGTTTGATTTAAGTGTTTTTAACGGCCTGCTGGCTGGTGTTGACGATCTTTTCACTGAGCGCCGTCATCACGCCTAACGTCTTATCTAGATTTTCAGTTACCATTTGAAAAAACAGGGGCCCATTCAATTTCATTGCCCGCATATCGCCTTTTGCAATGACGTCAGCGGATCGGCCTGAGCTCAAGAACAAAGCCATTTCACCAAATAAATCGTGGGGCATTAGGTGGTTAACCTTGACGAGTTTGTTGTCGTGATCGATGAACACTTCTGCCTCACCCGTTTCAATAAAATAGGCAGAATCAGCATGGTCGCCTGCGCCAAATACGACTTCGCCGTCATCAAAGATCATTTGATCACTGGCAAAGGCCAATAATTTTTATTTCGATGGTTCCAATTTGGAAAACAGGGGGATGCTTTTTAAAGCCCGTGCAACTTCGTCTAAATCCATTTTATACCTTCTTTTAGTAAGGCATTACGCCGAAACCATTTCATGATACCGGCTGATGGGCTTGTTAAGTTCTTGGAATTTACCTTGTTCAATAACGCGGCCTTTTTCTATAACTAGTATACGTTCAAACTGAGTTACCAATTCAAGTTTTCTCAGAGCCCAAATAATCCACGATCACCGCGCTGCTTCAGTACGGCGCTCATTATCGCTTCTTGTGCTTTTGGATCTAAGGCACTTATTGGATCGTTCAAAATCACTAAATTAGAAATGATAAATTCGTGAAATGACAGTCCATGATCTAATATTGGTGGTACTTTTGTCGTTACCGAACTAAGATGGCGTAAATAAAAACAGGGCGGATTTGGGATGTCGCAAACTACTGAGAAAACTCGGCTACTCATATACAGTCACGATTCCTTTGGGCTTGGTCATTTGCGCCGTTGCCGCGCGATTGCTCACTCTTTGGTTGATCATCGCCAAGGGCTTTCTGTGCTTATTTTATCTGGCTCGCCAATCATCGGCAGTTTTGATTTTCGCGCCAGTGTGGATTTTGTTCGCATACCGGGCGTCGTCAAATTAAGAACCGGTGGATATACGACGTTGGGCTTGGATATTGGCATCGAAGACGCCATGGCCATTCGCGAAACCATCATTCGAAATACAGCTGAAGTTTTTAAACCCAATATATTCCTTGTTGATAAAGAACCGTTAGGGTTGCGGGGTGAAGTTGGCGATACCCTAAAGATGCTTAAAAACAAAGGGACACGCTTGGTTTTGGGGCTGCGCGATGTTATGGATGATCCAGGCAAGTTGACCGATGAATGGGAACGTAAAATGGCGATCCCGGCCTTGCGCGATATTTATGATGATATTTGGGTTTATGGCCGCTCTGAGATTTGTAACCCGCTAGAAGGCGTTGGCAACATCCCCAAAAGCGTTGTTGATAAACTGTCTTACACGGGGTATTTACGCAGAACATCAATGCCATCCATTAACCCGTCCTCTATGGCAGGGTCGGACATTCAAGAACCGTTTATTTTGGTTACTCCCGGCGGCGGCGGCGATGGAGCCAGCTTGGTTGATTGGGTTTTGCGGGCGTATGAACATGACCCCAGCATTCCACACAAGGCGTTCATTGTTTTTGGCCCCTTTATGCATGTTGATTCACAATCTGAATTTAAGACCCGTATTGAACGCATTCCAAATGTTGAAGCTACAACTTTTGATGCAAATCTAGAGCACCTGATGTCAAAGGCCACGAGCGTTATTGCCATGGGCGGTTACAATACGTTCTGTGAAATTTTGTCGTTCGATAAGCCAAGTTTAATCGTTCCCAGAACCGTGCCCCGGCTTGAACAATATATTCGGGCATCGAAGGCCGAAGAATTGGGTCTTGTGAGTATGATTGTTGATGATGGGTCCCGCGATCCGAAGAAAATGGCCCGTGCTATAAAAGAATTACCAGACCGCTCTAAGCCGTCTGAAATCCACCTCCCGGGCTTGCTTGATGGCTTGTCGACAATCAATGGTGTTGTTGATCAATGGTTGAGCACCAAACAACTGGCGGAGCCTTCCCTTCGGGTTGTGCCAAACGACAGCTAACATGCGCCATATCGCCGCCATCGTCTTAAAGGGATATCCGCGCCTATCGGAAACCTTTATTGCTCAGGAATTATTAAGTTTACAACGCATTGGGTTGGATTATTCCATTGTCTCTTTGCGCCATCCAACCGACAAGCGCACCCATCCTATTCATCAAGAAATTAACGCAGCTGTTAATTACCTGCCTGAATACTTATATCAAGAGCCGCTGCGGGTTCTTAAAGCTTGGGTGCAAACCCGAAAACTAAAGGGTTATGCTAAAGCAATTTTAATTTGGCTGGATGATTTACGCCGTGATAAAACCCCAAACCGTATTCGGCGGTTTGGTCAAGCTATGGTCTTAGCTCATGAACTCCCAAGCGACGTGACCCTTATTCATGCTCATTTTTTGCATACACCCGCTTCTGTTGCCCGGTATGCTGCTATTATTAAAGGATTACCATGGAGTTGTTCTGCCCATGCCAAAGACATTTGGACCAGTCCAGAGTGGGAATTATCAGAAAAATTGGATGATATAAATTGGCTCGTGACCTGCACGTCAGCGAATGTTGATCATTTGAGAAACTTGGCCGGGCGCGCCCCTGAAAAGGTCAACTTGCTTTACCATGGTCTCGATTTCACTCGGTTTAATAAACGCCAATCGGAATATTCAAAACGTGATGGTGGCAACCTAGATGAACCGGTTGTTCTGTTATCTGTGGGCCGGGCGGTTGAGAAAAAAGGGTATGATGTTTTGCTTCAAGCGCTCAGCACGCTGCCCCCTGAATTAAGTTGGCGGCTTGTTCATATTGGTGGTGGGGCGATGTCGAACGATTTAAAGAAAATGGCGCAATTGCTAAATATTGATGAAAAAATCGAATGGATGGGTGCTCAATCGCAGCAGGTCGTGATTGCTAAATATGAAATTGCTGATCTGTTTGTATTGGCCAGTTTGGTTGCCAAGGATGGCGACCGGGATGGCTTGCCTAACGTTTTGATGGAAGCCCAAAGCCAAGGGTTGAGCTGTTTATCGACCCGCGTTTCGGCGGTTCCAGAATTGATTGAAAATGATGTGACTGGGGTTCTGGTCGAGCCGGGCCAGATTGATGCGTTGAAGATAGCCTTAGAACACTTAATCACTGATCCTGATATGCGAGAACGCCTAGGTAAAGCTGGAGAAACCCGCGTTCGCGAAACCTTTAGTCATGAACAAAACTTAGAGCTTCTCGCCCATAAATTTGGCCTGTCGTCGGAACCTATTACTTAATGAATATCGCCTTTTATGCGCCGCTTAAACCCATATCATCACCCAATCCATCGGGCGATCGGTTAATAGGCCGCTTGCTCAAGCAAGCCTTGGAATTAGGCGGGAACACCGTAACCGTTGCCAGCACCTTTCGTAGCTATGAAGGGAAGGGCGACACGGGCCGACAAGTCCAATTGCAAATCGAAGGAGAGCAAGAGGCTGAGCGTGTTTTAGAACAATTGATTAAGAATCCGCCTGATCTTTGGTTCACCTATCATTTGTACCGTAAAGCCCCAGATTGGATCGGACCGATGGTATGTCGGGCGCTCAAAATCCCCTATGTGGTTTCTGAAGCGTCTTTTGCGCCCAGCCAGCATCAAGGCGCATGGGCGTTGGGGCATTTTGCTGTGGCGGGAACCCTAGCGCAGGCCGATCTGGCATTTGGTATGACTAAAGCCGATGAAGCGTGCTTACTGCCCCAACTTTCAAACAGCGCCGAATATGTGCAACTAAAACCGTTTTTAAATACCGAGCCCTATAAGGATGCACCGGCAAAACGATCATTTGCGCGCGAGGATATCTATGCAGCACATCAGGTTCCGTTAGATGTTCCTTGGTTGCTAACCGTTGCCATGATGCGCCCCGGCATCAAATTTGAATCCTTTGAGGTATTGGCAAAGGCACTTCATAAATGTGCCGATGGTCAGTGGCATTTATTTGTTGTGGGTGATGGCCCTGAAAAAGATGCTGTGCATGCGTTATTTTCTGGGCTTGAGGGCAGAATTACTTGGTTAGGGGCTATGTCTGCAGAACAGATTGCTGATTTTTATGCGGCTACGGACGTTTACGTCTGGCCTTCCGTTCGTGAATCACCGGGCATGACATTTTTGGAAGCACAAGCGTCTGGATTGCCGGTTGTTGGTGGTGCAGGCGGCGGGGTGCCAGATGTGATTGATCATGGTGTTGGTGGTTTTCTGGCAACTAAACGCGATGCTTATAGCTTTGCCTCGTGCTTAAATACTTTGTTAATGGACCCTAAATTGCGCCAAACTATGGGGACGCTGGCGATTGATTATGTCGATACAAATCATTCCCTTAAGGCTGCAACGAGCGCGTTAAATGCGGGTCTTGCGCTGGTGCACGATGATTGAGCTTTTAATTTTGCGCCATGGCCCAACGGAATGGAATAAAGACAAACGTCTACAAGGGCGTTCAGATATCGCGTTAAGCGCTGAAGGGCGTAAGGAAGTTGGGTTCTGGCGCATTCCGACGCCGTTTGCTGACTTTAATTGGGTTTCAAGCCCCTTAAGCAGAGCTCAGGATACGGCAAGCATTCTGGGGCACACACCAACAATCGAGCCGGCATTGGTGGAAATGTCGTGGGGTGATTGGGAAGGTTTGGTTTGGCGCGAATTGCTTGATGCCAATGACCCAGAACTCGATATCAATCGAGCCAAGGGACTGGATTTTCGTCCGCTTAATGGGGAAAGTCCACGCGATGTACAAAAGCGTTTAAGTCAGTGGCTCATGACTATTGAACAATCAACAACAGCGGTTTGTCATAAAGGGGTTTTGCAAGCTCTGTATGCCTTAGCAACCGGATGGCAAATGACAGACACCCCCTCTGAAAAAATTCGTGACGGTTGTGCGCATTTATTCAATATTGATCAAGGAAGACCCTTAGTGAGCCAAATGAATATCCCTTTGAAAGAAGCTTCATGAGCGGCGTTCTGTTTTATGTACAGCACCTATTGGGAGTGGGACATGTTAAACGCGCAGCATCAATTGTTCGCGCTATGCAAAACTACAATGTTCCCGTTACCATCATTTTAGGTGGAGAAGCCGTGCCTCATGCTGACTTTGGTGGGGCGGATGTGCGCTATTTACCATCGGCACGGGCCGAAGATGAAACCTTTAAAATCCTGTTGGATGAAAATAACAATCCCATTGATGACCAATGGCGTGATGCTCGTAAAGCCCAGTTGCTTGAAATTGCCGATGAAATTGAACCCGAAATTTTATTCATCGAGCTGTACCCCTTTGGTCGCCGTCAATTCCGGTTTGAGCTGATCCCCTTGTTAGAGGCCTATAAAGGCCGAGCCAAGATTATTTGTTCGGCACGGGATGTGATTGTTGGGAAGTCTCAGGCCAAGCGGAATATAGAGATCACCGATACCCTTAACGCTTATTTCGATGAAGTATTAGTACACGGTGTTGAGCAGGTCATTCCCCTGCACGCAACTTTCCCCTATGCCGACAAAATTGAAGACTTGTTGAGTTATACGGGATATGTCATCGAAGAAACACGAGCCGCTGGTGCAAGTGACGTTGGAACCAGGGAGATTTTGATTTCTGTGGGTGGTGGTGCAGTGGGTGAAGGTTTATTGCGTGGCATTGTCGCGGCACACCCATTAAGCGCAAACAAGTCCAAGCCGTGGCGAATGATTGCAGGCTCCAGTTTACCGAGCGATGCGTACAGTGATATCGAACAACGCTGCGGTGATGGATTGAGCCTTGAACGGGCAAGATCAGACTTCATTTATGTACTGCGTAATTGTGATCTTTCCATATCGTTGGGTGGTTACAATACGGTTATGGATGTAATGTCAGCGAAGTGTAGGAACCTGGTTGTGCCGTTCAGTGGAGGAGTGGAAACAGAACAACTGTTTAGGGCTAAGGCCTTTGCGGAGCATGGCTGGATCAATATCTTTGAAGGGGATGTCTCAAACCCAAATGAATTAGCTGAAGCGATTGATAATGCAGCCGAAAGACCTGCGTTTGAAGGCCAAGGGCTTGATATAAATGGAGCTGACAAAACAGCCCAAATGATTGTTAGGATGCTTTAATATGGCGACTTGGAACGATTTAAATGATGAATTGAACCGTTGGCAGGATACGGGCAAAGACGCGACGTTTTGGTGGCGCGATGATGACGCGATTGAACCAACGGATTTGCTGGAACGATTGATACAAATTAGTTCAGAGAACACCGCGCCTTGTATGGTTGCTGTGGTTCCGCACTTAGCGGTTCCGGCCTTAACCCTTCGGCTTAATGACGCGCCAACAATTTACCCCGCGCAGCATGGTTATCGGCATATAAATCACGCGCCTGAAGGTCAAAAGGCTACTGAATTTGGCGATCACCGAAACCGCACAGTTCTTGAGAATGAATTACGAGATGGCTGGCAAAGCCTCCAATCCTTCAATCGCCTAGCTCCTATATTCGTTCCTCCATGGAATCGAATGACCGATGAATTGAACGGTTATTTGCGATCTATCGGGTT
>JAPKAX010000260.1 GCA_028825025.1 Rhodospirillales bacterium
AATTAAAGATAAAAAATAATCGATATAAGTTTCCAATTATTAAGAAAGTCTATTTTTTTAGTTTGCCGCACTCAAGCCATTGTGCAGTGCAATATAATCAGATATTGTCCACCCTACTGATATGACGTTAAAGGGTGAAACGAATGGAAGTCGTTCGGACCATTGCTGAGCTTCGCGAACACGTAAGAAACTGGCGGAATAAAGACGAAAGCGTTGGACTTGTGCCAACCATGGGCGGCTTGCATGCCGGGCATTTGTCATTGGTTGAGCATTCAAGGTGCCATGCGAACCGGACAATTACGACCCTTTTTGTCAATCCATCACAATTCGCACCGCATGAAGATTTCGCCACTTACCCTCGCAAAGAACAGGCCGATCATGACATGTTAGCTGCCGCAGGGAACGACTTGCTGTTTGCTCCAAACGTTTCAGAGATTTATCCCGATGGGCACTCAACTCGGGTTGATATCCAGGGCCTAAGCCAAATTTTAGAAGGCGAATTTCGCCCCGATTTCTTTGCCGGCGTCGCTACTGTCGTGACCAAGTTATTGCTGCAAGCTCTGCCTGATGTGGCCGTTTTTGGTGAAAAAGATTACCAGCAACTGTGCGTGATCAAAACTATGGCTCGCGACTTAGACATTCCAGTCCAAATCATCGGGGCCAAAACGATCCGCGAAGGAGATGGCTTGGCGATGTCATCACGTAATCAGTACTTGAGTGTTGAAGAACGTAAAATTGCACCTGTTTTGTATCAAGTAATGACCCAAGTTGCCCAAAACGTTCGAAGCGGCGAACAACCCGCCAGCCAGCGCACATGGGCAGAAGCTGAATTGACCAAAGCAGGCTTTGGGGCTGTTGATTATGTGGCTGTTCGCGATGCGCAAACACTGGACCCGGTTCGCGATGCATCACGCCCGGCCCGTGTTTTGGCCGCCGCCTACTTAGGCCGCATCCGCCTAATCGATAACGTGGCAGTTTAAAAGCATTCGCTTTAAACCTTATTTAGGCTTAAATATCAGCCTTTACTGGGTGCCACATCCAAACGAACAACAATTCCTTCAAGGTCATCCGATAAAGCTGGATAGTAATCCAAGACCAAGGGGTCGTGACCGGGAATGATGTGATCATTACTGTCGGCTAGATCCCTCAATTTTTGAAAACCTTCAACCATTTCGTTGCTTTTGAAAATGATCGGGTACGGGTTTTCTAGCTCCATATTCCCATACAGATGGCTGGCATCCGATGCCAAAACCACCCAGCCACGTTTGGTATAAACCCGGACGACTTGCAAACCGGCGGTGTGTCCGCCAATTCGGTGGATCGAAAATCCGGGTGCTAATTCCCTGTCACCGTCGTGAAACTTAACGCGACCTTTATAAACTTCACGAACCATGCCGGTCACATGATCAATATCGAAAGGGTGACGGAAATGTTTGTGGCCCATATACTTGCCTGTTGCATAGGACATTTCATCTTCTTGCAGGTGGAATTTGCAATTTGGAAATAAATCAAAATTGCCGACATGGTCATAATGCAGGTGGGTAATGATTACATCTTCAACATCTGCTGGGTCAACGCCGACGAGCTTTAGGCTTTCAACCGGGCAACGAATGATTTCTTTGTCGCGTTTTGATGCAGTTTCCGTATTGAAGCCTGTATCGATGACATATGTTCGGTTTTTAGAACGTGCGACCCAAACAAAATAATCAATCGGCATATTGCCGTCATGAAAATCGGTTGAATCCATAAAATTAAGCTCGGCAGTGCGGTCGTGACGGGCATATTTAATCGCAAAGACTTCAAAAACTTCTAGTTCGCTCATGATGGCTCCTTAAGGCTGAGGGGGCTGTTTTTCTGATCTGTCGACTCCGATTTATCGGCCAATGGTTTGATGTATTGGGGTTCTGTATCCCACGGAAAAAACACCCAAACGTCTTGTTCTACATCATGAGAATAGGTGTTTACGTAAGGCAGTCCTTGAGGCTTGGCGTAAACAGTAGCAAAATGGGCTTTAGGTAAAAGCCGCAGCGCTTCTTTTGCCGTTGTTCCCGTATCAACCAAATCATCGATTAATAACCAGCCTTCCCCTTGTTCGAAAATGGCTTGCTCTGGGACTTTAAGAACCTCAAGAGTGCCTTTAAGTTGGTCGTCATAAGTGGTGATGCACAGCGTATCAACAATGCGGATATCCATTTCACGAGCAATAATTGCGGCTGGAACCAATCCGCCACGGGTCAGAGCAATGGCGCCTTTCCACGGGCCATGGGGCATTAATTTACGAACTAAATATTTTGAATCCCGATGGACTTCGGCCCAAGAAACAATGTGGTCAAATAAATCGTCACGGGTTTCCGTCATTTGGATAGGCTCCTTAAAGAGGATCTCTATTAAAAGTGATTGTTCTATGTGATGCAACAGGTTGCATTAAAGCTAATGCAATCAAGCATAAAAAAACCGACGTTCACATTTTAATCATGAGCGTCGGTTTTAAAATAGAAAGTCCATTCTTACTTAGCGCAAATAGAGATGTACTTCATTGAACCGAGCTTGTGCAGCCGTGCGGGCTGAAACAGCAACCCGTGCAGGCGGCAAACCCATTTCAATCAATGACCGAAGCACATTCTCAGAATGCCGCCTGGCTTTGTTCGAGTTTAATGAAACGCGCGCTTGTCCTCCAGTGGTTGGGGCTACTGCAACCAAATCAAAGATTGCATTTGGGCGCTGCTCTAAAACTTTGCTGACCGTATTATATAAGGCTTGTTGATAAGCAACTTTGGCCCGATCAAAACGGATAACGATCAATGGACGTTTGCCCGCTGTGTTGGTTGGGGCACCTGCTTTGACACCTTTGCCCCCACTGGCATTTGCCATTGCAATGTTCATTAAGCTGCCGCCGTAAATTTCCCCAGTCCTTATTCCGGTTGAAAGAAGGTTCAGATTGGCCCGCTCTGTTGATACGTAATTGGTTTGTCTGCGCACATCATTGCTTACTTCTTTAAGTAAACGGTCAATCAGAACATCATTCCGGTTAACTTCGTCTTCTAAAATAGCCAGTTGTTGGTGATCGGAATCAATAGCACCGGAAACAGAGAACGCAGCTTTAGCAGATTCGGCTAAAAAGGCGGACATTGTAGCGCTGTTGCCAATATTTCCAGATAACGACGTCATCGATGCAACATCTTGCGCTAATCGGTCTAAATCGCCCTGGGCGCTTGAAAATTGTTGGACAAGAATAGGATTACCAGGTGTCGTGCCGACTTGTAAGCGTGCATTAACCGCAGCAATTGTGCCGTGATAGCGTTGCGAATTAGCAACAAGCTTTCCGCGCAATTGCTGTAATTGTCCGTTATGAGAACCAATTTGCGCTTGAAGACCTTGTAATTCTTGGCGCAATTCGACAACTTTTTTGCCAACATATGTGCCTGTGTTTTGACCCGTAGTCACACCTGTTGGGACAAAGTTCCCTGTGCCAAGTTCTGGCTGTGGGGTTACTGCAGACCTTTGTTGTGCTTGTGCAGAAGGTGCTGCGCTTGCTGTTTGGCTGTTTTTACCAGCCGGATCTTCGGCTGAGAATGTTGGCCAAAGCGAATCTTCCGTGAAAGAACACGCGGGCAGCAGTATAAGAGTGCCGACGAGCAAACTCCGAAATCCAGTTGAAACCATGCGCTCGATAACCTTTTTTTTATGTGTCCCCGCCTGAGACTTCTAATCTTTTGACCACTGGCCTCTTAACGGCTAAAATTTATTATGAATCAACTTGAGGCAAGTTGTCTTCTCTTTCATTGATATAGATACTACCTAAAGCCTCAGCTAGGGACAAGAATAGATTTTAATTAGTCATTGTTTGTGGGTTATATGGCAAAAAAACAGATCAATTTTGACGCTTGCCAAGAGGGGAACGGTTTAGTACGTTCCGCCAACTTCAAGAGCGCTCGGTTGGGTTTGGCATAATAAATGCCTTTAGTTTTTTTGAGGCTATAAAATGGTATCATGCGCCCGTAGCTCAATTGGATAGAGCATCTGACTACGAATCAGAAGGTTAGGAGTTCGAGTCTCTTCGGGCGCACCATAGTTTTC
>JAPKAX010000261.1 GCA_028825025.1 Rhodospirillales bacterium
GCGTTGATGCTGATGAAAAGCCCAATGCTGGTGGCGTCTGTTTTGGGCGTGGTATTTTCTGCCTATTCCATCCCCTTGCCCATATCGATAGGAAATTTGTTGGATTTATTGGCGTCTTCATCTGGGCTGGTTGCATTGTTTGCGCTGGGATTGTCATTGATTGGACATTTGATGCTAGGGGATTTGGCTGAAATTTGCTGGATCTCGAATTTAAAGGTCATTGTTCAGCCGGTGTTTACGTTTATTTGCATCACTTATATTTTTGAGATGGACCCATTTTGGGCCCAGTCTGCGGTGATTTTGGCCGCCCTGCCGATTGGGTCAACGGCGCTTGCAGTGGCGCAACAATACGACGTAGTCGTGCGCCGGACATCGGCTACGGTGGTGTTGTCGTCGATTTTATCTATTGCCATTTTATCGGCATTATTGATGTATTACGAAGTTTAGCCACCGAAACGTGGGTTTAGGGGCTCGAATCCATTGCAATATGAGCTGAATGCTTTAAGAGGAGGCAACTTATAAAAACTCTAAAAGCTGGAATACATAACTGTGACTAAAGATACCTTGGCTGCGCTTGCGAACAGGATTTCTGGAGGTGACTGGAAAGATGGCGACATTGTGCCTTTTTCACCGAGCCGAATTAAAACGGAACTGCTTTCAGGCCTGACTGTTGCCTTGGCGCTGGTTCCTGAAGCCGTGGCGTTTTCGTTTGTGGCGGGTGTGCATCCGCTTGTAGGTTTGTACGCTGCGTTCATTGTTGGTTTGGTGACGGCGGTTATGGGCGGTCGTCCGGGTATGATTTCTGGTGCCACGGGGGCGTTGGCTGTCGTTATGGTGGCGCTTGTGGCCCAGCACGGGATTGAGTATTTATTCGCGACTGTTGTTTTGATGGGGGTTTTGCAAATCTTGGCGGGTGTTTTCCACTTAGGTAAATTTATCCGTTTGGTTCCCCACCCCGTCATGCTGGGCTTTGTTAACGGCTTGGCGATTGTTATCTTTTTAGCCCAGTTGACCCAATTTCAAGTGACCGGTGCGGATGGCGTTAAAGAGTGGATGGCCGGATGGCCGTTGGTGATGATGCTGGGCTTGGTTGTATTGACGATGTTAATTATTTGGGTTATGCCCAAAATCACAATGATCATTCCAGCGCCGTTGGCTGGTATTATGGTTGTTGCGGGGCTTGTTATTTATTTCGGCATTGATGTGCCGCGCGTTGGCGACTTGGCATCGATTAAAGGCGGCTTACCCGAGTTCCACATTCCTTCGATCCCAATGACTTTTGAAACGTTGAAAATTATTTTGCCGTTTGCCGTTATTTTGGCAGCCATTGGTTTGATCGAAAGTTTGTTGACGCTCAACTTGGTTGGCGAAATTACGGGCAAAAGCGGCGGCGCATCACAAGAATGCGTTGCCCAAGGGATTGCCAATACGGTCACTGGTATGTTCGGCGGCATGGGCGGTTGTGCCATGATTGGGCAATCGATGATCAACGTCAAATCTGGTGGCCGAACGCGCCTTTCTGCTGTTTCTGCGGCTTTGTTTTTGCTGATTTTCATCGTTTATGCATCCAGTATGATTGAACAAATTCCACTGGCAGCTTTGGTTGGTGTGATGTTCATGGTGGTTATTGGTACCTTTGCATGGCAAAGCCTGACCATTTTGCGGCGCATTCCAATGACCGATGTGGTTGTTATGATACTGGTGACTGTGGTCACTGTTGCTAGCGATTTGGCGATTGCGGTTGTGGTCGGGGTTATTGTCTCAGCTCTGGCTTACAGCTGGAACAATGCCATGCGATTGCACGCTCTAACCTCGATCATGGAAGATGGCTCGAAAATTTATCAAATGGAAGGGCCGCTGTTTTTTGGCTCAGTTGCCGGATTTGCCCGCATATTCGTGCCTAGCGAAGACCCTGATTTAGTTATTATCGACTTCAAGTACAGCCGGGTGGTTGATCAGTCTGCCCTACAAGCGATTGAAGATATTGCCATGAAATATGAAAAACATGGCAAGACATTGCAGCTGCGCCATTTGACCCGTGATTGCCATAGTTTGTTGAACCGGGCCGGACAATTAATGGTCGATGCCGACGACGATCCTGATTATGGGGTTGCTGTGGATTATTCGATTAAAACCGGCTCCTTCGGCGGTGGACATTAAAGACCGCGCAACACATTCACCTGCATGTATGCTCTAAGGTTTTGCTCTCAAATGTATGTGTAACCTGTGCCTATGACTGATATTCGACAGCGTGTTTATGAAGTTTTGGAAGTATCTAAAGAAGTAAGGTCTGCTGTGTCGGTTTTGTGAAGCGTTCTTGATCTTTATCATTTCGTTGAATATCGCGGCGGTTATAATGGTATCAGTAGCTTCAATTGAAGCTCAATATTCAGACATTTTTGTGGCCTTTGAATTTTTTCAGTTGGTATCTTTTCTATTGAATACATCACCGTTGTTTGGGCCAGTGTTGAGCATGTGGGGCTGAAATATAGCCAACCGGTTTGGGGCGCTTGCTCTACATGCTAACACTCATGGCGTTGCTTGATTTGATCGCCATCCTACCGCTTTTTTTCGCACTCATGGGGGCGCTTGATTTAAGGTTTTTGTAGGTGCTGCGCTTACATAGGGTGTTTCGTCTAACCCGCTATTCATCTGCCCTTCGATTGTTAACTAACGTTTTGAAAGATGAAGTGGCTAACATTGACGCAGCCTTATTTATATTAATGATGATGGTTATTCTGTCGGCGAATTTAGTTTATTTGGCTGAATTTAAAACCCAACCCAATGCCTTTGGCTTGATTCTAGATGCATTATGGTGGGCTGTTATTACCATGACCAGCATCGGGTATGGTGAAGTTGTAACGGTGGCAACGGCTGAGAAAATCTTTGGTGTGTTGATTGGAATTATTAGTGTCGGAATGATTTCCTTGCCTACTCGTATTATTGCGTCAGGCTTTAATTAAGCATTGCACCAGCGCAAACAAGAATACAAAGAACTAATCGGTCAAATTCTGTCTACGGGTAAAGTGCCTGATAAGGATCATGAGCATTTGCATGAAGCGCGTAAAAAATTAGGTTTAAGTGATCGGAAACCTGCTGCGATTTTGAATTTAGATCGCGATGAGCTTCATAAATTACCCATTAAATGCCCGCATTGCGGAGGGGGTTTATGATTGAGGCCGTTGGTGTTGGCCTGCTTCTGATTGCTGGAAGCCTTTTGGGTTGGCAGTATGTGTATGTTCTTCGGTTAAACCAAAAACTGGACCAAAGCGATGCACTGTTCTAGAAATTTTTTGATCTTTCGTTAATTGCATTAGCGATCTACAAGCCCTGGATAAAGGTTAGTGACAGGCTTTGTGAAATGATGGGTTATCTGCGTTCGGAAATAATGGAGCTTAATTGGGAAATCCTAGACCATCCGGATGATTTAAGTGCAAATTTCAAATTATTTGAGGGAGCTGCTTCTGGAACTGAAAGTACCGCTTATACAATGGATAGAAGTGGATTGGCTTTTTTGAATAGTCGAGACTGGCTTTATAAGTGGACGCCGACCCTTGTTATGCTGCCACCGTTATTAGCAACTGTGCATTGAAGTAAGCCTGATTGGACGTCTGTCCGTCAAGCGATGAATGTGTGCGTTTCGTATTGTAGAAGATCAGGTATTTTCCGATTGCCGCGCGAGCCTCGGGAACGGTGTTATAGGTATGCAGGTAACCTCTTCATATTTGACTGTCCGCCACAGCCTTTCTAGAAGACATTATTCCGCCAGGCTCCTCTGCCATCTATAACCGGCAGGTGAGTGCAAGCAATCATCGAGAGGCATGAAAATCGAGATTTCTGCGTCCTTCAGAACCTCGGTAAACGCAATAGAGGTGAACAGTGAGCCCTGATCAGTATTAAATATATCGGGCTTTCCATGCCGGGTTGGGGCTAAATATCTCTAAAGTGATTGTTAATCTGCATGGCGAAAAAATCTGGTTTGAATCCAAAGAAAATATAGGGACAATATTTTTCATTTCTCTGGCTGTTATACCTTAACTGGATTTTGGCCCGAAGCGATA
>JAPKAX010000262.1 GCA_028825025.1 Rhodospirillales bacterium
ACATCCATAAACGCATCATCAATAGAGCCCATATATACAACCGGCCATTCGACCAACCCCGTAACTTCATCCAACAAGCCAGGATCGTCTTTTAAAGACAAACCTTCTGCATCTGCCAATTTAAGGGCGGCGGCATGGATCAGTTGTTTACGGTCCGCCGGATCAAGGATCACTTTAGCGCTTTGAAGCTGGGCCCGATAACCATCATAATCTTTTACGTATATGGGATCCGTCGACAAAAACCGATGCCCAAGTGTCACATCAGCGCTTTGAACTCCAGCAAACTCAAACCCGACGATAGACCCATCAAACAATGAAATGATCGATTGAATAGGCCGCACCCAACGCTGTGCCTCATTGCCCCAACGCATGGATTTAGCCCATGTCATGGCGCGTAATGCATTTGGCACTAAGTCTTTTAAGACTTCAGCTGTAGTTTGGCCCTTCTTCTCAATCACTGCAAAATAAAACTGACCCTTTGGCAATTCACGAATTTCGGCTTCTTCAATCGATGCAAGGCCATTGCCCTTCATGAAACCAGCCAAAGCTTGCTCCGGCGCGTTGATGCTTGGGCCCTTTTTTTCTTCCTTAATATCAGGCTGGCTTAAAGGCAGGCCGCTAATAACTAAGGCCATTCGGCGCGGCGTCACGAACACATCAGCACTTAAAAACTCAAGCCCCGCATCCTTCAGTTCTGCACAAATAAGCCTCTTAAAGTCATCCGCAGCGCGTTTTTGCATACCGGCAGGGACTTCTTCAGAGAAAATCTCAAGAAAGAGTTCAGACATTATTTAGACCTCCATTCCTTGGCTGCGCATCCAAGCAACGACGGAGCCTTTGGCCAACGTACGTACCCGCCCAATATAAGCTTGGCGCTCGGTTACAGAAATCACGCCCCGAGCATCCAATAAATTAAACAAATGGCTGGCCTTTAAACATTGATCATAAGCCGGAAGCGCCAATTTGGCGTCCAACAAAGAAGTGCATTCTTTTTCAGCATCATCAAAGTGTTGCCTTAAACGGCCCGTATCGGCGTACTCAAAATTATGTGCTGAGTATTCTTTTTCAGCCTGCAAGAACACATCACCATAGGTTTTGCCACCTTGGTTTTTAGGTACGCCGTCCCAATCGAGATCATAAACGTTTTCAACGCCCTGAACGTACATAGCCAAGCGCTCTAATCCATACGTGATTTCAACCGGGATCGGGTTGCAATCAAAGCCTCCGACTTGTTGAAAATAAGTAAACTGGCTGACTTCCATTCCATCACACCAAACTTCCCAGCCAAGGCCCCAAGCACCCAATGTTGGGCTTTCCCAATCATCTTCAACAAAACGCACGTCATGGAAGTTCTTATCAATGCCAAGCACAGCTAAGCTTTCAAGATATAATTCTTGAATATTCTTTGGGCTCGGCTTCATTAAAACTTGAAACTGATAATAATGCTGAAGACGGTTTGGGTTTTCCCCATACCGGCCATCGGTTGGCCGACGAGAGGGCTGTACATAAGCACACTTCCAAACATCGTCAGGCTTACCCAATGAGCGCAAAGTAGTCGCGGGATGGAATGTTCCAGCCCCGACTTCTATGTCATAAGGCTGTAAAAGCACACATCCTTGGTCAGCCCAAAAGGATTGCAACTTCAAAATTAATTTTTGAAAACAGGTTTCTTTATTTGGTAGGGTTACCATGGTGGCGGTTTTTCCAGGTAATCAGGCTGTAAGGATCATTAAAATATCCGCAGAACGTAACCAGCGAGTCCGCTAGAATCAAGCAGCGTCACGTGTAAAAAGCCATCTTAACGAAAATAACTTTAACCACACCTGTGATTACTGCCTTTTGCGACGTATGCGCCGCAATTTGGGCACGGCATCATTTCTTCTATATCAGGCTCATCCGTTTGTGAATAAGCAGCCTGTTTAGGTTGACGACGTTTGTTTTTTGCAGCCTGTTTAATTTGAGCCTGCCGCTGATTCAACCACTTAAAACCATACCAAACGCCCATAACGATCGCGACGGTCAGTATTAACTTAGGCAAGCTTAATAATCCAAACATAGTATAGTATTAACGATCTAAGATTCTTATGTAAAACACAAATGCATGTACCGTGAACGCAAAAAGGAGGCGGCTCCATAGGAAGAGCCCACTTTTGTGAGGAGCTTGTCGTTAAACGAGCGCCTTATTTTATAAAGGTATCAATTATATAATTTCAAGAATGCCCTATCACTTAAAATCGAACGTACCTCATCTGTATAAACTCCGGAGTCTTTTTCATGCATAGCAATACCCGACGATAAAACGCCGGGAGATTTAATACCTTTGCGACCAGAAATAATTATTCGATTTGCATTAAGGCACCCCTGTTTATCTTCGTTTATTCGACTTGGCCACAATGGGAAAACAACAATGTGCCCAAGCACACCGCAGATTGACGGCATAATATGTTCCAGCCTGTCAGCCCGGTGAATGATCGTAAAAGTGCCACGCGACCGGGTCATTTTCAGACAATGCGCGATCCACAAATCCAAATCAACATGACTTTCAACCGTTGCCCGCGCCTTTGACGTATCAGTTGGCACGCGCCCTCGCCCAGCTTCAACATAAGGAGGGTTCGTCATTACATGGTCAAATTCGCGAAACTTTTCATCCTTAGGAAGCTGAGATAAATCAGCAGTAACAAAATTAATTTGGTCCGCTACACCGTTTAATTCAGCACTTTTTCGTGCTAAGTCCGCATACTCAGGCTGAATTTCTATTCCTGTTATTTCAACCCCGTGTACGCGTGAAGCCAAACAAAGTGAGGCTGCCCCCGTTCCTGAGCCCACATCCAAAACCCGCTCACCTGCTTTTGCGTCAATTGATGCAGCCAAAAAAACAGGATCAATGGCCGTCCGGTATCCATTTATGGGCTGCAAACAGGCAACTCGGCCATCCAAAAGGTGTGTTTCTTCATACTCAAGGCCTTCTACACTATCGAAATTTGTGGCTTTATTATTGGTCATGGTCACTGGTATTCATCTCAACGGCCTCAGCTAAAATTGATTGCGCCAATGACAAATCATCCTCAACGACCATAACGCGGCGTTGGATTGCGGAAATACTGCCTTCCATAACACTGGCGTAGGTGTCGAGAACAAGCGCATCAATTCCTTCCTCTGATAGCTGAGCAACCAGCCAAGAGAGTAACACGGGGTCATTTGTTCGTGTTAGTTCTATCATTTTGATCTTTAATTTGTTTTGTTTCAACGAACGTGGCTTTGCGGCAATAACAATGAAATAGGGCGTTTTCAGCAATCGAAGATCACTAAAAGGGCTCTATTGTTTTATATCACAGCCAACGACAAGCACTTGTCAATGCAGAGGCTTGACCTTCAACCGTCAGAATACCTATGCTTGCTTTGAAAATTTGCGACGTCAAGTCGTCTCGTAACTTTAGGAGATCCTTAATTGGGTGTTGTAGTAAACTTAGATGAAGATAGAGCCAAAAAATCTTCACTTGATGCTCTCAAGTCATATGTTGCTGATGATTTAAAGGCGGTGAACCAATTGATTCTTCGCCGCATGGATTCTCAAGTTGATTTAGTCCCACAGCTGGCTGGCCACATTATAGCCGCAGGCGGCAAAAGACTTCGTCCCTTGTTGACACTGGGCGCCGCAAAACTATGTGAATATACCGGTGATCGTCACATCTCACTAGCGACCTGTGTTGAATTTATTCACACAGCAACGCTACTTCATGACGACGTGGTTGACGAAAGTCACCTAAGGCGTGGTCAAGAAACCGCCAACGCTTTGTTTGGTAATCAGGCGAGCGTTTTGGTTGGTGATTTTTTGTTCAGCCGTTCATTTGAATTAATGATCGAAGACGGATCCTTGGATGTACTTCGGATTTTATCTCACGCATCGTCCGTTATTGCCGAAGGTGAAGTTCTACAATTAATGACAACAAACGACACCCAAACCAGCGAAGACACTTATTTAGAAGTAATTAAAGCGAAAACCGCGCAATTGTTTGCTGCGGCATGTCGGATTGGTGCGGTTGTAAGTGATCGCCCACGC
>JAPKAX010000263.1 GCA_028825025.1 Rhodospirillales bacterium
TGGTGAGCCCTAAATAAACAGATTCACGGTGAATTCCCGATAAAGTTTCAAGTGGGTCTGACGGACACACAATATCTAATGGCACCTCCATAAACGTTGGATGGCGCCAACAGGATGGTCGCTTACATATTTCGTAAAAGCATGGTTTCTAAGTTTGGGGGGTGAGCCTTAAGCCGGCTCAACTTCCATATACCAATCAGCAATTTGTAACCCGGTCATGAAAATCGTGTCATCCCGGGCCTTTAAGTCGTCGATCATTTTTTGTAGATAATTGATCCGGTGCGGCACACCAATCAAATGCGGATGTAACCCAATCGCTAAGACGCGGGGATTATCATCCAGTTCCTTATCAAAAGCGGCAAGTGTATTGGTGAAGCGATCATATATTTCACCGGTGGCATGCTTTTCAACGGCATAAACTATGCTGTCATTGACTTCCAAATTATAAGGCATGGCAATCAAGGGGCCGCCCGTTGTTTTCATCCAAACGGGCAAGTCATCAACGATCCAATCACAGACATAATCCAGCCCGAGTTGCTTTAAGATATCTGGTGTGTTTTCGGTTTCTTTTAATCCGGGGCTTAACCAGCCACGGGTTTTTGTTCCGGTAAACTTTTCTAAAACGTTAAGGGCTGCTTGAATAAGCCCAGCTTCATCGCTTTCAGCCTGCATCGATTTTTGGTGCATTGCATGGCCGATAAATTCCCAACCAGCTTCTAGCATCGCTTCAGCGCATTCTGGATATGCTTCGATCACACCTGCGTTAATGCTGGTACTGGCTGTTATGTCGTTCGCTTTAAACATATCTAATATACGTGGCATGCCGCTGCGCATTCCGTATTCTGCCCATGAATAATTTGGAATATCGGGAATATTTTCAGCACCATGAGGGGCCGTAATGATTTTGCGCGGCATCGCATGATCGAACCGCCAGTGCTCAACGTTAACCACCATATGGACGATTAAGGGTTTGCCTGACGGAGGGGCTAGCTTTTTACGAGAGCTCGACATTTGATATGGAATTCTTGGGTTAGTCATTCGGGCGTCCTTTTATGCATAGATTAAAACGAACGAGGCAGCCCAAGAACATGTTCGCTGACATAAGATAGAATTAAATTGGTCGAGATGGGGGCAATTTGATAAAGCCGCGTCTCGCGGAATTTGCGTTCCACATCATATTCTTCGGCAAAGCCAAAACCGCCAAACGTTTGCATACATACGTTTGCAGCTTCCCATGACGCTTCCGATGCTAACATTTTTGCTAGGTTCGCCGCTTCTCCGGCATGCTGGTTTGCATCGTAAAGGCGGATGGCTTTTTGTACCATTAAATCGGCGGCTTCCGTTGATGCATAAGCCCGTGCGATAGGAAATTGGATGCCTTGGTTTTGGCCAATTTGGCGCCCAAACACTTCCCGCTCGTTGGCATAGTCGGTTGCCTTTTTAATAAACCACCGGGCATCACCTATGCACTCAGCAGCAATCAAAATGCGTTCGGCGTTCATGCCATCGAGAATATATTTAAAGCCTTTGTCGATCTCGCCAATCAAGGAGTCAGCGGGAATTTCAAGATCATCCAAAAAGACTTCCGTCGTAGCATGATTAACCATGGCGCGCAGTGGTTTTATGGTCAGGCCATTACCAACGGCGTCGCGCATATCAATAAGAAACACAGACAATCCGTCTGTCCGCTTTTTAACGTCTTCTTTTGATGTTGTCCGGGCCAATAAAAGCATTAAGTCCGAATGTTCTGCGCGCGATGTCCAAACCTTTTGCCCGTTGACAATAAACTTATCACCTTTCCTGACAGCCGTTGTCCTAAGGCTTAGGGTATCTGTTCCGCTTGTTGGTTCTGTAACGCCAAAGGCTTGCAAACGAATTTCACCGCTCGCGATTTTTGGAAGCCACTTGGATTTTTGCGCATCACTACCGTGGCGCAAAAGAGTTCCCATGGTGTACATTTGAGCATGGCATGCACCACCGTTGGCGCCACTTTTGTGTATTTCTTCTAAAATAGCGGCCGCAGCATTGATCCCCAAACCACTTCCACCGTATTCTTCTGGAATTAAGGCTGCTAAAAATCCAGATTGTGTTAAGGCATTTACGAACGTTGTTGGGTATTCCCGGCCACGATCGATTTTGCGCCAATACTCACCTGGAAAATCGGCGCATAAGGCTTGAACAGATTCGCGAATAGCGGTGATAACCGCGTCTATTTCGTCATTTTGAACAGTAGAGGACATGAAAGTTGATACCTAATGTGAATAATTAAATAAATTCTAGGCGTTCATAAGCCTGTAACCAATGAGATAGCTGTGCTACCAGATATAGAGAATTGGCATAAGTCTTTATGGGAGGGCACATTGGAATTCAAGCAATTACATTATTTCCGTCACGTTGCGGAACTGGGTAGTTTTTCAAAGGCAGCAGCATTCCTTTCCATTGCGCAGCCGGCACTCAGTCGGCAAATTCGAAACCTTGAAATCGAACTGGACGTAATTTTACTTTATCGCAACGGGCGGGGCGTTACGGCAACTGAAGCCGGAGCTGTCTTACTCGAGCGCTCTAAAGCCATACTAGAACAGTGCGCAAAGACAGTAAACGAAGTTTCATCCATCGGTGGCGCAGTTAGTGGCCGTGTGACACTTGGTTTAACGCCGACGGTAAGCCAAGTTCTCATCCGGCCTTTGATTGCTAAATTAAGAGAAGAATATCCAAAAATTTCCTTAGAAGTGGTCGAAGGGTTCAGTGGTCATGTGAACGAGTGGCTGGTTATGGGGCGGCTAGATATTGGGCTTTTGAATAATGCCCCTAGGCAAAAGCATTTATCGGCCGAAGACTTGTTGGTTGAAGAATTGTTGCTGGTTAGTCCACCAGTGGAAGGCCTAAAAGGAATTCAGCAATCGACCCTGAAGAAAGTTGAAAAATCTCCGATGATCTTGCCAAGCCGCCCGCATGGATTACGCGAACTGGTTGACCACGTGACGATCAAGCATGGGTTCAGTTTAGATGTAACCCATGAAATTAATTCTCTGAGCACAATTATCGATTTGGTTGAAGACGGAGCGGGATCAACAATGTTGCCTTATGCGGCCGTGTACCGTGAAGTTACAGAAGGTCGGTTGTCGGCTTATCGAATAAAAGGCAGGCCTTTTTCACAAACTGTTGTTTTAGCAACCCCAACTCATCGCCCTTTATCTCTCGCAGGGCACCGCGTCCTCGATTGCATCAAACAAGAAGTCCATTTTCTGCATACGGACGGAAAGTGGTTAGGGTCATATCAAAAGACCTAACGCCTATTGGCCACGTAATATACTAAATATCAATTACACTTTCGCCCACTAACAAGAACATTATTTATACTTCAAGTAGAATAGTGCTTGTTGATTAGCCCGTCAAATTACTCATCACTGTGTACGTGTATATTTAAGTAGTGGAATAAAATGACTTTCGTTGAACCAAAAAAATCGCAGTAGTAATACAGGATGTGTATAAAAAAATTATGTTCTTCTAGCTATTCAACGTTCTGTGTTTCCTTACTCATGACGGATAATTCAACAACTGTTTCAATGTATGCACTGACCTAAATTTTTTTTATCAACTGGGCTCTATTTTTGCCATGCCTTTTGCTTACAATTTGAGAAGCTTCCAGACACCTTTACCTTTCTCAAGGGCCTTTTGACATACCATGGGAACAGATTCCAACATCATATATGCAGCAGCCGTGCCATAAGAAATTTACCAAAGAGCCAACCGAATATCCGTGTAAGGGAACTACGGGCAGTGCGCCGACGACTGTGGCGACTGCGAGCACAGGAAGATATCGGATACATATACGCAGATGAAGGCGATGGCGATTCCGGGTGCGGGATAAAATGTGCTAACAAAGGGTGCGACTACGAAGAACATAGCGGCGTGCCAAAGCAGCCAGTATCCGACCAACAATAATATCAACCGAAACAGTTAATGGTAGGTATGACTGGATAAGCCATCCGCTAAATTCTCATCTCTGAGCATAGAAATCTCCCT
>JAPKAX010000032.1 GCA_028825025.1 Rhodospirillales bacterium
TATAGCTATAGAATCTGGATCGACAACCGATAACTTAGCCTGGTCGCTGAACGCTGGGGCGGCTTATGAATTATTTCAAAACACCGCATTAGATATAAATTACCGGTTTATCAATTTGGGTGATTTCAAACAAAGCGTTAGGACAAAATATGACGAGTTATCAGCACACGAAGTTCGTTCTGGGTTGTGCTTTAAGTTCTAGCCTTAGCAGCCCGTCGTCTTTTGGTTTCACGATTTAGAATATACAGACCGCTTGCAATAACGATTGCCGATCCGCTTATCGTCCACTGATCGGGCAAATCACCCCAGACTAAGAAGCCGAGAGCCGTAGCCCATATAATGCTCATGTATTTAAACGGCGTAACCAACGCCGCTTCAGCATAACGAAACGTGTCGATCATTAAAAAGTGCGCCCCGCCTAGTAATAAACCACTCAATAAAAACAATGCTAAGTCGTCCAAAGGAACCGGTTGCCATCCGAACGGAGCCGTCGCTAATCCCCCCAAACACACGATCGCAGTAGAGACAGCCAAAATAGTTGATGATTGCTCAGCTGCTGCAATATGACGGGTGATAATATCGCGTAATGCGCCTGTAAAGCTTGCGATTAGGGGCAACAATGCAGCCCATTGTATGGCGTCACTGGTTGGGCGGATAATAACAAGTACGCCGATGAACCCAACGAACACGGCACACCAACGCCGCCAACCAACGATTTCTTTTAAGAAAAAAGATGCCATTGCGGTAACAAACAAAGGCCCGGCAAAGGTAATGGCTATTGCATCTGCTAGGGGTAAATATGATAGACCGGTGACAAAACAAAAAGTTCCGGTAACAACCAAACCAGCGCGCAACAATTGCCATTTTAAGCTGACAATTCGTATTTGGTTAACACCACCAGCCCGCCAAATAAAGTATGAAACGGGAATAAACACAAAAACACCACGCACGAACATAATTTGCCCAGTCAAATACCCCCCTGTTAACCACTTAAGAACCGCATCGTTTGCGGTTAACAACAAGCCCGCAACAACCATATAAAGAATGCCTTTAAGGGGATGGCTGGAACCAGATAAGGGGGAGGGCAATTAATGCGTATCCAATTTATTTATAAAGGGAGCGAACAAGATGCGACGGGTAATCCGTTATGATGCTTTCAACGCCCCATTCAAACAAGCGCTTTACAACGTGTGAGCTGTTGACGGTAAAGCAACGAACGAGGCACAGGGTTCTAATTCAACATTTACGCTTAAACCTAAGGTTCGCATCAAATCAAAAGCTTGCTGTAAGGTTGGAATTGATTAGCATCTATAGCGTTCTCCGCTCCATAACCCCGCATCGAACTTAAAATATCGTTATATGTCAATTGAGTGACATTTTTAAAACCATTTTATGTCCACATCAAGGTGTCGCCGTGGAACAAAATAGTTATGTTGTCAGATGTGATCTTTACATCGAACTCAACCCAACCAACGCCCTGCTTAGCCGCCAGCTTTAAAGCAGCAAGTGTATTTTCCGGAGCCACTCCCTATGCGCCCCGATGCCCCATGACTGAATTACCAATATCTTTTAAAACGGTTAATTAGATGACAATCCTTATTTAACGATGAAAAACGGTTGCTCTTATCGTTATTAAAGATCAACATTTTATAAATCAAACTTATTCGCGAATTATTAGGGGCACCAGAAGAACAATGTCAGAGGAAGCACTCAAAAAATCAGACGAAGCACTCAAAAAAATGGCTTTGGAATATCACCGCAAGCCAACGCCGGGGAAAATTGAGGTTAACGCAACCACACCATTGGACAACCAGCGCGATTTGGCTCTGGCGTATTCTCCGGGTGTTGCTGCAGCTTGTGAGGCAATTGTTGAGGACCCTCAAGAGGCAGCGTCGCTTACATCGCGGCAAAATCTAGTTGCCGTGATTACTAACGGATCTGCGGTATTAGGGCTTGGGAATATTGGTGCGTTGGCATCTAAACCTGTAATGGAAGGTAAAGGCGTTCTGTTTAAAAAATTTGCAGGTATCAATGTTTTTGATATTGAACTTGATGAAACAGATCCTGACAAAATTGTTGATATTGTTTGCGCCCTTGAGCCGACATTTGGTGCTATTAATCTAGAAGATATCAAAGCACCGGAATGCTTCATTATTGAACAAAAATGCCGAGAACGGATGAATATTCCGGTTTTTCATGATGATCAGCACGGAACAGCGATTGTCGCTGGGGCTGCGATTTTAAACGGGATGCGTATTGTTGGCAAAAAACTGTCGGACATTAAACTCGTCTCGACAGGTGGCGGTGCGGCTGGAATTGCCTGCTTGAATTTGCTGTTGAAAATGGGTGTTAAACGGGAAAATGTGACTTTGGTTGACCACATTGGTGTCATCTACAAAGGCCGCACTGAAGAAATGCACCCCGAAAAAGCAGCCTACGCTCAAGATACCAATGAACGGACTTTAGCTGAAGCCATCACGGGTGCAGATGTGTTCTTAGGTCTGTCAGCGCCCGGCATTTTAACGGGTGACATGGTTAAAACCATGGATGATCACCCTTTTATTTTGGCTTTGGCTAATCCAGTATCTGAAATTTCGCCCGAAGAAGCCCGAAAAGCCAATCCCAACGCGATTATTGCAACGGGTCGTTCCGATTACCCAAATCAAGTGAATAATGTTTTGTGTTTTCCTTTTATCTTTCGCGGTGCCTTGGATGTTGGGGCAACGGAAATAAATGAAAAAATGAAAATCGCAGCGGTCAAGGCAATTGCCGATTTGGCCATGGCAGAAAGCACGGAAACAGTTGCATCAGCATATGCAGGAGAAGATTTAACGTTTGGCCCCGACTACTTAATTCCAAAGCCTTTTGATTTGCGCCTTATTGTTGAGGTAGCATCCGCTGTTGCAAAAGCGGCTATGGAATCCGGCGTCGCAACCCGCCCCATTAAAGATTTTGGTGCATATCGGGAAGAGCTTGATCGCTTTGTATTCCGATCAGGCATGCTTATGAAACCCATATTTGAGAGCGCAAAAGCCGACGTCAAACGATTAGTCTTTGCAGAAGGAGAGGATGAGCGTGTATTGCGCGCGGTTCAAGTTTTGGTCGATGATAAGATCGCGAAACCCCATTTGATTGGCCGGCCCGACGTTATCAACACTCGTATTGAACGCTTGGGCTTACGCATAAAAGAAGGCAAAGACTTCAATCTGACCAATCCAGAAAGAGATCCCCGCTACGAAGACTATTGGCGGGAATATCATTCACTTATGAAGCGCCGGGGCATTTCACCCGATTTAGCCCGAACAATCATTCGAACGAATAGCACGGTCATTGCGGCTTTAATGATACGTCGCGGCGAAGCTGATGCAATGATTTGTGGGACGTACGGGCACTACTCCTGGCATTTGAGCCACGTTATGGATGTAATTGGCTGCGCAAACGATGTGTCTAGTGTTTCTGCATTGAGTACACTGATTATGCCAAACGGCACTTTTTTCCTATCCGATACCCATGTGACCCATGATCCAACGGTAGCTGAAATTGTTGAAGCAACCCGCTTAAGTGCAGATGCAGTGCGCCGGTTTGGAGAAACGCCAAAAATCGCATTATTATCTCATTCAAATTTTGGAAGCCGCGCAACTCCAACCGCTCTGAAGATGCAAGCTGCTATGAAAATTTTGCGTGAAGAAAATCCAGAGTTAGAAGTCGAAGGCGAAATGCAAGCCGATGCAGCTTTAGATGAAGTAATCAGGGACCGCGTTTTCCCTGATTCGAAACTTACAGGGCAAGCAAACTTACTTATTTTTCCGAATCTTGAAGCGTCGAATACAGCGTTCAACTTATTGAAAGTCCTTGGAAACGGCCTTCCTGTAGGTCCGATGCTGTTGGGCACGGCAAAACCTGTACATATTCTCACATCAGCGGTTACCTCGCGCGGTATCATTAACATGAGCGCTCTTGCTGTGGTTGATGCACAATCGCGTAACGATGATGATGCTGCAGCGTATGTATTAAGTATTAGTTGAGTTCATCAAGGTCTAGAATGCCGCTATCAAGTGCTAAGTCACACGATAAAGCATCTAAAATCTTATAACCAACATCGTAACCATCATTGCCGAGCGCGGAAGGCACGGGGATTTCTGTGTTAAATTCTGCTGCTAATAGCATTTCAAGATCTTCTGCTTGATCAAAATTAATATGCATTTTTCGTCTCCAGTTTCATCGGCATAAAGGTTGGGTTTTGTTATTTTTCGTGATACCCATACCATATGCATTAACCGTGCCAGTTAATTTAGAATGAATCTTTTATGGTATTAATGCTAAATTAAGCATTAAGATTGCAATATTGAGTGGACTTTTCAATAAGTTTCAGTCAAAAAGTAAAAGTTCTGTTTTAGCATAGCGTGCCTATACACTATATGTCAAAATAGGAATATAAGGGATACATAAATATGGCTGCTGGATAGTTTGAGAAAGATAAAGAACGTGCATAAATGCAATAAAATACTTATAACACTCCTGCTTGTAGGTAGTGCAACTACACTTTTAAATCCGAGTATACATGCGGCTTCTTTATCAGAGAATTTGCAGCAACTTGTAAAATCCCACAAGCGATTGATTGCTTCAAACGCAGATGTTAGCGCGGCACAAGAACAGATTGCCGTTGCCAAAGGGGACTGGTACCCAACGTTTGATATAACGGCTAATATTGGGCACGAAGAACGGAACAAAACATCGGGTAGCGATGACACAAGTTTTGTCCCCCGAAGCCTTGATATGTCTTTGACTCAAAGAGTAATAGACTTTGGTGCAGCGAATTCGAGTATTCGAAGTGCAGAATTGAGTGTTGATCAGGCAAAAGCTACACAAGAAGGAACCGTACAAGCCTTAATTTTTGAAGCCATTGTTGCCCACTTAAATATTGTACGTGCAAATAAGATTGTTGAATTTTCTAAGGGCTCAACTGCGAATATCAAACGCCAAACAGAATTAGAAGACGCCCGTGTTAAACGCGGAGCAGGCCTTTCAACAGATGTTTTGCAAGCAAAAACACAGCTTGCAGGAGCCCTGGCTCGACAAATCCAATCCGAAGGCGCTTTAAAAACAACTCTCAACCGCTACCGTGCTGTATTTGGCTTCCTTCCAGATAACATTACCGGCCTAATGTCGCCCCGGTTGCCATTGGAATTATTGCCAAAATCATTAGACGAGACGTTAACGATGGCTTTTAAGGGCAATCGACAGTTGAATGCTGCCCGGCTAGGGGCTGACTTAGCGCGTGAAACAGTTCTAAAAACAAAAATAGACGGTTTTTTGCCGGTTGTTGAAGCCTCTGCAGAAGCAAACATAAAAAAAGAGAACGGTGGTTCGGGTGGATCGTCACAAGAGCGATTAATTAAAATTGAGGCAACATACAGCTTTAATTTAGGTGCAACTGCAATCAATACGTTAAAAGCATCAGAGCAAACACATATTGCCACAACCAATCGCTATGGTGACACAAAAGACGCAACAGAAGAAGCGGCACGCAATGCGTGGGATAATCTTCAAACAGCGCGTCAAAACACCGAACACTTGCATCTACAGGCCAATATTGCTTCTGAATTTCTTGAGCTTGCAAGGCGCGAACGCCAATTGGGCAACCGCTCATTGATTGACGTCCTTGCCGGAGAAACAGCATTGATCAACGCATCAAGTGATGCAGCATCGGCAGATACTGATGTTGCAATCGCAGTCTTTGGCTTGCTTAACGTCATTAACGCTGTCAATGTTGATGTTGTTAAATAAAGGAATTTAGCCCACTCATATAAGATTGAAATTCAGATATATGCGACTTCAATTGAGTGCAATTTTATAAAGGTGCCTCGGTTTTTGTTATGCCCTATTCTTGTGCCAACTCCCATATCATGTGCTAAGCTCTTCATACAATGAATGAACTTTTTGCTCGCTTAATGGCCCGACCAGGGCTGACCATAGAAATAATTGCAGCATCGTTGATTGCCAACATTCTAGCATTGGCGTCACCGCTGTTTGTCATGCAGGTTTTGAACCGGTATGTGGCACATGGGGTTGAGTCAACATTGATCACGCTGAGTGCAGGTGTTTTTATTGCGATTCTTTTGGAACTCGCGTTCCGCCAAATTCGAATGCGGCTGGCTGCCAGCGTCAACGCGGCCCATGACCGTAGCGTTGCCTACGGCGCATTCGGCACCTTAACCGGAACAAAAGCCGCCGTCATTGAACAACTGCCATTTGGAATGCGCCAAGAAATGATGTCGGGCGCTGACAAATTACAAACAGCATACAACGCAAATAATATTTCATCCATTATGGACGTACCCTTTGCGCTCTTGTTTATTGGCGTTCTGTATATGCTCAACCCAACAATAGCCTTAATTGTAGCCTGTTTTGTCGGGTCTTCTTTTATAGTCTCCATCCTAACCTTAATGTCGTTGCGTACACCAATGCGAAAGGTTCAGACTGAATCAGGACGGCGGAGCAGCTTGATAGGTGCTGCCATTCAAGCCGGTGACACGGTTCGGGCATTTAATGGGTCACAATATTTACGCAGCCAATGGCAGGAGCGTACATCAGCATACCAAGCTCTAACCCAGAAAGTTATTTTACGGCAAGGGTTCACCCAAACTCTTGGGGCAACCTTACAAGCTGTTATGGGGGCCATGGTTATTGGAGTAGGCGCGCTACAAGTCGTTGCAGGGACCATGGACGTCGGCTTAATGATAGGTGCTAATATTTTAGCGTCCAGAGCCCTTGGTCCAATAATCAAGCTGGCGATGATGAGTGAGCAATTTGCAAAAGCCCGCCAAGCTTTATCAATGTTTTCTGAATTTGGTAAATTACCAACTGAGCGCCAAAATGGAACCGCGATCGCCGACTTTACAGGGACGATCGAGTTTAGAGATCTTGCTTTTGCCCATAATGGATCAAAGACACCGCTATTTGAATCCATGAATTTAAAGCTAGAACCTTCTAGTATTCTGGTTTTTTCAGGATCAAACGGAGCTGGAAAAACATCACTAGCGCGCATGTTAGCCGGATTGTTAGAGCCAACACGGGGGCGCATATTGATAGATGGCGTCGACATGGCACAAATTTCACCCGAATGGTGGCGCAAGCAAATCATGTATTTGCCCCAAGAACCGCGTTTTTTAGACGGAACAATTGCAGATAATATTGCATTGGCGAACCCAAGTATGGGACTTGTTAAAATCCAGGAAGCCATCACAATGGCTGGGCTCAAAAACTTTATAGATCAAACCATCGATGGCACTGAAACCCAGATTAGTGGCGGCGGGAAAAATCTATCATTGGGCATCAGGCGCCGGATCGCCCTAGCCCGTGCATTAGCTACTGAGGGTAAAGTGATGATCATCGATGAGCCAACAGAGGGCTTGGACGGAGAAGGCGCTGAAGCGGTATTGAATGCAATTCATGCAATGGCACAGCGTGGGTGCACCGTAATGGTTTTTTCCCATGACCCTCAGCTTTTACAATCGGTTCCCCATTATGTAGATTTAAATTCGAAACCCGTACCATTGCTAGTTCGCAAACAAGCGGACGCAAGCACGATAAGCGAACCCATCCCCGTCGCACTCCCCACTGAAAAGGCGGACATAAAATGACCGTACCTTTCAATCAAACCCCAGATGAACTTAAAGAGAGCAATCGGCTAACGCATTTGTTTTTTGCGTCATGTTTATCTTTGGTTTGTGGCTTTAGTCTGTGGGCTTATTATGGACAGCTTGATGTTGTCAGCACCGCGACAGGAGAAGTTATCCCATCGACACAGGTTAAAAGCGTGCAGCATTTAGAAGGTGGAATTGTACGCCAAATCATGGTCAAAGAAGGTGATCGGGTTAAAAAAGATCAACCCCTTTTGACTTTAGAGCAAACCCAAAGCGGTGCGGATGTTGATGAATTACAGTCACGATTAACGTCGTTATCCGCCGACATCGCGCGCCTTGAGGCCGAAGCAACAGGAGCCAAGTCACCAGCATTTCCTAAACAGCTGCAAACAACAAAGCGCGAATTGATTAGCCAAACGCTAGCGATGTTTAAAACTCGCAAAAGTAGAATTGACAATCAGCTTGCCGGTCAAAATGAAATAATTGAACAAAACAGTGAGTTGTTACAAGAAGTTACATCTCGGATCAATTTATCAAAAGAGAAACTAAAGCTTTTAAAAGAACAGATTTCTATCAGCGAAAACCTGATGAAAGATCAGCTAACAAACCGCATGCAGCACTTGAATTTGCTGAAAGAAGCAGCATCTTTGCGGGGAAACATTAACGAAGACCAAGCGACCCTTCGCAAAGCCCAATCCAGCTATAAGGGGGCCAAGAATAAGCTAGAGGCGATCCGCGATTCTTTTCATGAAGAGGTCCGTAGGGAATTGGAAGAAAAACGCCGGTCCTATGAAGAATATTCAAGCCGTGTGCTTAAATTTGAAGACTCATTGCGCAGAACCGTATTGCGCTCGCCGGTTGATGGCGTAATCAAATCATTGTATGTCTTCACGATTGGTGGCGTTGTCTCGCCTGGAGGCACGGTTGTTGATATTGTACCAGGGGGCGATCGTTTAATTATCGAAGCCAAACTTCCACCGCAAGATATTGGTTATGTGCATGCCGGACAAACGGTATTAGTCACCTTAGCCTCATCAGATTCAAATCGATTTGGGTATTTAGAAGGTTCCGTTGCCAATGTCAGCCCTGATACGCTTGTCAGCCCTGAAGGTGAAGCCTTTTACAAAGTGAGAATTACCACTAAAAACGCATATTTCGAACGCAATTCCTTACGGTATACTCTTGTTCCTGGCGTACAGGTCATGGCATCTATCCGAACGGGGCAGCGTTCCATTTTGGCTTATTTAACAGACCCATTCATGGCATCAGCACGAACAGCAATGCGCGAACGCTAATCCTTTATCATCTATTTTGGGCCCAAATCTAAGATTTAGATTAACCGAAAAGATAGAACTGGGGGCGGGCAATCGAAAATTACGTAAAAAATTAGAGAATCTCTGAGTTTTGGGCTGGACTGCGCCCTGGTTTCCTGCAAAATTATTGCCCTTGGTGTATGTTCAAATATACTGTCTTTATTCGTTTGTACGGGAGTATCGAGACTATGGGTTGGCAAGGTAAAATTTTGCGCGTCGATTTAACGGCTATGACAGCCGTAAGTGAAACACTGAATATGAAATGGGCACAAGACTATCTAGGCCAACGTGGCTTGGCAACACGCTACATGTACGATGAAGTACCAGGCAACGTAGATTCTCTTGACCCAGAAAACAGATTAATTTTCGCTACAGGTCCTTTAACGGGCACCATGGCATCAACCGGTGGCCGCTATTGCGTGGTTACCAAGGGTGGCCTAACCAACGCCATTTCAGCTTCTAATTCTGGCGGGTATTTTGGTGCCGAAATTAAATTTGCTGGATACGATATGATTGTTATCCAAGGAAAAGCGCCTCACCCTGTCTATTTGATGATTAAGGATGACGATGCTCAGGTTCTTGACGCACGCGACTTCATTTGGGGAGAGTCATGTTGGGATACAGAAGACAAAATCAAGGCTGCCCATCAAGACCCACAAATCAAAGTGGCAAGCATTGGCGTTGCCGGTGAAAAACTTGTGCGCTATGCCTGTGTAGTTAACGACAGGGACCGCGCAGCAGGACGCTCAGGCGTTGGCACGGTTATGGGATCGAAGAACTTAAAAGCAATTGGCATCCGTGGCACCCAAGGGGTTCCTATCGACAAGCCAGCTGCATTTATGCAAGCGGTTAAAGATTGCCGTGAAAAGCTACAACCGCATCCAGCACGCACACGCTTGATGAACTACGGCACAATGCCAATGATGGATACGACTAGCGCTTATGGCTCGTTACCAACACGCAACAACCGCGATGTAACATTTGATGGTATCGACAAAGTTAATGCGTTGGCTATGCGGACACCGCGCCGTTCAGATGGTCAAGCGAACTTGATGACCAACAAAGCCTGCTTTGGCTGCACAATTGGTTGTGGTCGGGTATCGAAAATCGATCCGGATCACTTCTCGATTAAAGATCCGGATAAAAAGAAAAAATACGGCGGAGCCGTTGGTGGCTTGGAATACGAATCAGGTTTCTCTTTGGCTCCAATGGTTGGCGTTACAGATATTGAAGCGGCAACCTATGCGAATATGATTTGTAACGAACAAGGCATGGACCCTATTTCTTTTGGTGTATCCGTTTCTGCCGCTATGGAGTTGTTTGAAGAAGGTTATTTGACCCTAGAAGACACTGGTGGGATTGAATTAACGTTTGGTAATGCCGAAGCGCTTTGCCAACTTGCGGATTTGACCGGTGTTGCTGAAGGTTTTGGTGTTGAGATTGGCCTAGGTGCTATGCGCTTATGCGAAAAATATGGCCACCCAGAATTCGCAATGGTTGTTAAAGGCCAAGAATTCCCAGGATACGACGTTCGTGCGATGCAGGGCATGGGCTTAGCTTATGCAACATCGCCACGCGGTGCATGCCACATGCGGGCAAGCCCATTTGTTGATGATTTTTCGCATGTTCGCCCAGAAGGCAAAGCCGTAATTGTTATGAACTCTCAAAATGCGTCTGCAATCATTGATTCTACGGGTCTTTGCAAATTTCCGGGGAACGCTTGGGGCATCGACGATTATGCATCACAAATCAATGGTGCTTGTGAAGGCGATTGGGATGAGGCTCGACTTCTAGAAACAGGCGAGCGGATCTTTACGATCGAGCGTTTGTTCAACAACCGATCCGGTTTCACCAAAGCCGACGATACACTTCCACAGCGCTGCTTAACCGAACCTGCAAACTACGGGGCTGGTAAAGGTCGCGTTACAGAGCTTGATAAAATGTTGCCGGAATACTACGAAATGCGCGGTTGGGATGAAGAGGGCGAGCCAACAGGTCAGCTTCTTGGACGCCTCGGCATTTCATGAAGATAAACGTTAAGCTGGTGTCCATGCCTGGGCACCAGCCTACCGGCTTCGATCACTTTGGTAATGCACATCTTTCATTTAGCAATGATACGACCGTATCAGGCTTATTAGAGGAAATGAAGCTGTCAAAGGTTGAGACTTATATGGTCTTAATCAATGGCGAGACGGTACCTCCAAGTATACACAAGGAACACTTCTTAAAAGATGGCGATGATGTAACTATTTTCCCACCCATGGAAGGTGGTTAATTTACGTTTTGCGTCTTAATGTCTTGGCGTGGAACAGACAGTAATGCTATCAAATTCGTAATGATTTCTGATCATTTATGCTCTTCCGGCCCTAAGGTGCAGACCGATCCACTTCGACAATAACAAATCCATTGATGTTGGTATTAGCGCTACCAATGAATGAACCCGCCCACCAATCCAAGGCTTTGGAGTGGGGGCTTTCATCCATAATAAGCCTAAAAGTAGCAGTGATGAATGTTTTATGTGGGATGAAAAATTTCCTACATCTGAGTTAGTTGGTGATCCAAAATTTGTTCGTGGTGAGTTTGTTGCGAATGTTGGGAGATTGACCGAGGTGATTGTTTTATAAACAAACAAAAACCGTTTCGTAAACGGAAACGAAAAAACAACCGGTTTCAAATGTAAACCAGCCTACTTAATTTTAAATATAGAATACTTCATTGAACTAAAAAATGTTTAACCGACGCGATTCGGATCCCCTCTGGAGAATTCCGCAAACATAATTATCGCAACGTTTGCTGAGTACACTATTTACAATAGCGTGCTCTACAAAATTAACATACTGTAATTAAATAACAGTATTATGTGGATTCAACAATCTCGACGACCCGGGTAACGCAGGGGTACCAAACTCCTTGAAAAACATACCTAGGAGCAGGGGTATCAAGTTTAAGACCGTCGATGTCGCTATCGATCACTTCAGAGCGACCCTCAGGCCAGCACCAGAAAACCTTCTCCTTACTTATCCAGAGGTCTTTGAAATGTGAATAAGAGAGTTTAAAACCTCCCTTCTCTTCTCATAATATCGTCAAGTAAAGTGTACATATGAGTTTAGGATTGAGGGTCAGCTATCCTGCAACATATTTATATTCAAAGATTAATCTAATTATATTGCAGATATAAATTCCTGATACTTTTCACTGATCCCTGCTACGGAAGCTTCAAATAGCTTCTGTCCGATCTCAGCTGTTGCTAAAGTTGGGTCTGAGCCTATGCGTCCATCCGGAAAACGCCGACGATAATCATACGCATCATATATTGGCCCTTCTGGTGCAATACGTGGCGACAACTGGTCTTGTTTAATCCGTGCAGCGTCATCAGGGAACCCATAATAGGTTAAAGCAACTTCCGAAGCTGTTGCGTGACTGCCTTCTGCATCGGCAAAATATTTTTGAGATATGCCTTTAATCGCATCCCCATTCCACCAATTTTCAATTTTACAACGCACCGTTGGGCGGTTTACTCCGGCGGTTCCTAAGCTGGTTTCAGCGTAAATTTCTGAAAATGCAGCATCTAGGGAAGCGATATTTCCACCATGACCGTTCAAAAAGAAAAACCGATCGAACCCATGACGCGTTAAAGAGTTTATGATATCGCAAACCATTGCAATCAGTGTCGTTGGGCGGAGCGTAATGGAGCCAGAGAACCCTAGATGATGTTGCGCCATGCCAATTGAGATGGTGGGTGCAATCATTACACCTAATCGATCACCAACTTCATTAGCCAAAATTTCAGGACACAAGGCATCCGTTCCAATAAAACCCGTTGGCCCATGCTGTTCGGTGGAACCAACCGGGATGATAATCCCAGTATTGTCTTTCAAATAAGTATCTACTTCTGGCCATGCACACATCTGAAGTCTCATTATTGGTATCACTCCAACTTTAGGGTTAAATATAAAATCATATTACCCGCGTTTTAGCTGACGTACCAGAAAACGAGCTGGACTCACCAGATTGTGAATAGCTTCATCAACAGGCAATGGCCCGCCCGTTATTTCTGCGGCCAATAGGCTTGCCAACAAAGGAGCCAACGCAAAACCGCGTGAGCCTAATGCTGACAACAGATAAACCCCCGGCGTATAGGTAGCACCGGGATAGATATGCACCGGTTTCCCGTGGCGCAGATCATGATAATCATGCTTAAAAGCCACCTCATTAAAAGCCGGGCCAACAACCGGCAAATGATCCGCCGTTGTGGTTCGAAGTGCAGCTCGTCCGCCGATAATTCCATTATTAAGAATTTGACGTAAATGTGGGAGCCGTGCATTGATATGATTTAAATTTTCGTTATGATCTGCATCCGTCAACTCTTGCCATTTATTTGATTGATGATCGGGCCATTGCTGATATGTTGCGCCAAGAATGTGCGCCCCATTTACCAACACAGGCGTAGCATACCCGCCATATGACAACCCAACCCGAAGCTTCTTCGAAGCCTGCGTTGCTTTCATATAGCTAATTTGGCCGCGTTTAGCATGCAATGGGACGCTGCCCTCAGGACATAGCTGTGATGCGGCAAAACCGTTTGCCAAAACCACGGCGTCGGTTTCAATAAGGCATGCCCCGTCTCCTTCCAAAACTCGCCACCCGTCACCATGCTGTTCTAATTTTGAGACTGTTTTTCCATATAAAGTTGGAATATCAGATAACAGCGCACGACATATAGCGGCGGGGTCGATTGTTCCTGCATGAGGGAACCAAAGCCCCGACGCCCCTATATCAACACCCGCAATCTCATGAACATCAGCCTTAGATGCACTTATCCCGTGTCCGTTCGGTAAACCGCCGTTAGCTAACCACTGGCTATGGCGCGAAAGGAATTCCGCATCGCGACCAAATGACAAAAGACCCCGCACACCTTTCCATACCTCATGAGTGCGACTTAACTCATCATAGACTTTAACAGCATGTAAGTAAGCAGACGTTTGAAGTTGCTCGTAGGCACGATTTCCACCACCTGGGCGAGGCTGAATAAGCCCAGCAAGATTCCCCGACGCCTCACCAGCAGGTCCGGAACGACGGTCAATAACAACAACGTCCATCCCCCTTTTGATCAGCGCTTGCGCTGAACATGCCCCTGCAATGCCGGCTCCAATCACGGCAACGCGTGCCCCTAAACGGATGGGGGCAGAACGCCGAAACCATGGAAAACTATAGTGCCGATCAGGGTTTTTATTTATCAAATTTGAAGTTCATGTTCAGACATATCAGGAACTTAATTTAAATCAGGCAGCGCTACAATTAACTTTTTTATTGAAAAGTAGTCACGTTTAATCAGATTCCGCTGAACTTAGAAATTCTTACTCAATAACCCGCGTTTAGTGATTAATGAGCTGGTGGTCAACTTCACCACCATCCCCTGTTGCTTTGTCACGAAAGACACACATGGTATCGATATGCGCTTTTTTAATTTGAACTGCGGTTTAGTCCCTAGAGCATCAAAAACCAGTTATTTCGTAGAGCATTTTTCCAACGGTGGTGATAAGTGGGTATCCAAAAGCCCCCCTGCCCCCGCAATTCATGGGCAGTACTATTTATCAGCTTGAACGGTTTACGGCGGTGCTCTTCGGGTACGCTCAACGTCTTGTCACACACTTTTGACATCATAGCCAAATAATCCAATGCCCAGTCATGGAACTCGAATGAGTTGTGATGCAAGGTTTCATCAGCTTCAACCTCACTTCTAAAAAGTGTCTCTGCTTCTTGCTCAAGATTTTAGATGATAATCTCCCGCAGCCTGCCGAAATAATAAGCACTAGTTTTGAAGTTTACGCCGAAAAGTAAAGCAGGCCATCTGCCACTTGTACCAGACACAAAATGCTCAATCAGTAGATCCTGTTTATGACTGCTTAAACGGCTCTTTCTCATAATGACCAGACAACACCTTTTATGTGTTATCTGGTAAAGCCCCAAATTATATACTGCTGACATTACAAATATTTATAAGCCCCAGTTTATTTTCCGGCAGACGTGTCCTTGGCTTGAATTCGTGCCCAGCTGTCGCGCATTGCCATGGTTTGATTATAGATCAAATGATCCGGTGTTGACGAAGGGTCAACAGCAAAGTAACCATTACGCTCAAACTGAACCGCTTCACCAACAACCGAATTAGCTAATGACGGCTCAAGCTTACACCCAGTTAATGTGGTGAGAGAATTTGGGTTAATGTCGTCAATCAAGTCGCCTTCTGCACCTGGGTCGGGACGGTCAAACAAATGCTCGTACATATTGATATCTGCATCAATGGCGTGTTCAGCGGAAACCCAATGGATAGTTCCTTTAACTTTGCGCCCATCGGGTGAATTACCGCCCTTTGTTTTCGGGTCATAAGTACAGCGCAGCTCAATTACATTGCCGGCAACATCTTTAATGGCTTCTTGGCACGTGATGAAGTACGCATAACGAAAGCGAACTTCTTTCCCTTGAGTTAAGCGGTAATATTTCTTTGGTGGATCTTCCATAAAGTCATCTTGTTCGATGTACAATACCTTAGAGAAAGGAACCATGCGTCGCCCGGAAGCTTCATCTTCTGGGTTGTTAATTGCCCCGACCTCTTCTGTTTGGCCCTCAGGATAGTTTTCAATAACAACTTTTAGAGGCCGCAATACACCCAAACGACGCTGGGCTATTTTGTTCAAGTATTCGCGAACACAATGGTTTAACAATTCAACTTCAACCGTGCTATCGCTTTTGGTGACCCCGATACGAGTTGTAAAATCACGGATCGCTTCGGGTGGAATGCCCCGGCGACGCAAGCCTGAAATTGTAGGCATCCGTGGGTCATCCCATCCATTGACAAAGTTTTCTGAAACCAATTGCATCAATTTGCGTTTCGATAACACTGCATAGGTTAGATTAAGCCGGGCGAATTCATACTGATGAGGTTCTGACGGGACAGGTAAATTTTCAATGCACCAATCGTACAATGGTCGATGATCTGTAAATTCCAGTGTGCAAATGGAATGCGTGATACCTTCAATGGCATCAGATTGACCGTGAGCAAAATCATACGTCGGGTAAATGTGCCATGCGTCGCCAGTCCGTGGGTGGCTTGCATTTAATATCCGATACAAAACGGGATCTCGCATATTCATATTGCCGGATGCCATATCAATTTTTGCCCGCAAAACATATTTACCATCTTCAAATTCACCTGCTTTCATGCGGGCAAATAAATCCAGGTTTCCATCTATGGGGCTATTGCGGCGGGGACTGTCTTTACCGGGCTTGGTTAAAGTCCCCCTAAACTCGCGCATTTCATCGGGGCAAAGGTCGCACACGTAGGCTTTTTCTTGTTCGATCAAATTAACCGCAAAACTATACAGTTTATCAAAATTATCAGAAGCAAAATAAAGATGTTCGCCCCAATCAAAACCAAGCCAACTCACGTCTTTTTTGATTGCCTCAATATATTCGATCTCTTCTTTAGTTGGATTGGTATCATCAAAGCGCAAATGGCAACGCCCACCAAATTCAGCCGCAATACCGAAATTTAGACATATAGATTTGGCATGGCCAATGTGTAAGTAACCGTTGGGTTCTGGTGGAAAGCGGGTAACAACACCTTTGGTTTTTCCTGATGCAAAATCACCACGAACTACATCGCGAACAAAATTGCTTACACCTTCTTCTTTGGTTCCGTCCGTTTCGTTCATGATTACGCTCTCCGTTGGTTTTACTTTACCTAGTTGGCAAATATCAATGCCGTTCTTATCACGGAATTTCTAGGTTTAAAGGCAGTTTCCTATTTATATGTAGATACATTGATCAAAACACCAAATATTATTATCCGTTCACATTTGTCACAGAAAAAAGTTTATAAAAAAATTGTTTAATATTATCTATATAAATCAGTGGGTTATATCATAAACTTTAATAAGTCCTAATAAAAGAGCATCAATCAGGGAAAACTTTAAATATTTAAGAAACATTCCAGAAATATAACTGTGCAGGAATTCATGATTAGCAATATTCCTGGATGTATTACATCATTTATTTCTAACAAAATCATTAAATCACTGAGTGGTCATTTGGTTTCCTTAATTACGGATATTTCTGAGCAAACCAGCTTGCTAGCCTTAAATGCAACCATTGAAGCGGCTCGAGCGGGTGATACAAGCAAAGGATTGTCTGTTGTTGCATCAGAGGTGAAGAACCTAGCGAACCAAACGGCAAAGATAACGGAAGAGTTCGTTAGCCAAATTGGACAAATCCAAGCAGAGACACTTGGAGCTGATACGGCGATTGAGACAATCTCATCAACAATCAGATAAATAAGTGAGATTGTGCAGTGGATTGCAGCTGCTGTTCAAGAGCAAGGAGCGGCTACTCAAGAAATCACACGAAACGTCGAAAAGGCTGCTTCTGTAACTCATGAAGTAACGACAAATATCACCGAAGTATCAATGGCTGCACAACAGACCGGCGCTGCTTCAAATGAAGTGTTGTCTACCGCTAGTGAGTTGGCTAGGCAATCGACAGTGTTGCGTACTGGAGTAGACACATTCCTAAGTGACATAAAAGGAGCATAAACGAACCCACCTTTAAGGGTACCCAAAATGTAAAACGTTTTGGGCGGTTTTTTTCACTTAATTTAAAAGTGGTAGTGGTGGTAATGATGTTTCAAAGGGCTCGTCATTTTCAACTGTTTCCGCATGCATGGTTAAAGTTGCCAACATCGACATAGATGTATCAATCACCCAGCGCACTTGGCGTTCCCCCAGATCATTTTTTGCCGCGATAACTTCAGGTAATATGTGTTGCTGCAAAAAACCAGCAACCCCTGCCAGAGCCCGACCGGCATATCGCGCATGTTCATACTCAACACGAAACCGGCCCGTATTTTCGATTTCATCCGCAATGCGAAATAATGCCGCCATCATTGCGTCAACGTCAGGCGTTGGAGCTTGCGTCTTGTTGGCAACAAATCGCAGGTGCGAGATAAAAAAGTTATATTCTGAAGTTTGCTTAGGCACTATCAAGTTCCCATAGTGGTTTTAAAATCACAGTATTAAAGAGAAAAATCCAGCTTCAATATATCGTGATCTACAGTGGATAGCAAAAATTTAAGGTTTTCTCATTTGAAATCCTTACAATTGCATAATTCATTTGGTATATTAATCGAAATAGTGCTGTTGGAAAATTAATGCCTTTACAAAACCGTGTAACACCCACCGGAAAGATCATCGCCAACACAGCCCGCGGCACTTTTATGGGCAATCGCGGCATTCTTCATGATGATACTAAAACATTAGGGAAAGCGCGCTGGAAGCATAAAGCCTGGATCACGTGCTTATTAGAGTTCAGGGGACGCTACTCAGATCCCATGCCAAAAAATCGCTACACACGTCTATTCTTTTTGGATGAAGCGGTTGCTTTGGCCGTCGGGCACCGGCCCTGCTATGAATGCCGCCGTGCTGATTATAATATCTATATGGATCATTGGGCATCAGCGCACAAATGCCCCATCCCACGCGCAGGCCAAGTCGATACCATTTTGCATTCCGAGCGGATAAACTCAAAAACACGCCAGCAAATAACAACTCCAATGCGCTTAGATGAATTACCCAATGGGGCTTTTGTCCAATTATCCAAATCCACACCTCCGCACCTTGTCTATGAGGACGCCTTGTATGCTTTTAAAAACGCAGTATATGCTGAACCAATCAAACGGCCGAAAGGCATAACGGTTAACACCATGACCCCACAAGCAACACTTTGGGTTCTGCAGTCTGGGTTTACGTCAGATCTCCATCCTAGTCTTCAGCCCTCATAAAACAGATCAACATCTAATTGATCTAGCCGGCTATCGGGTTCATTTTAAT
>JAPKAX010000264.1 GCA_028825025.1 Rhodospirillales bacterium
TTGTTTTGTTTTACTTAATTGGCTCTTTCTCATACTGCCCATAATAACACCTAAATCGTGTTAGATGGGGCAGCCCCAATATCTTAATTCAGAGTTGCAGCTCAAGAAAATGTGATTCGGAGTAACTTGTTGATGAATGAGAATTGGTTATACTTAAATTATGATAGATATTTTAAGCATTGAAGATGACGAAATTGTGCGTGAGCATTTATGCGAGGGTTTAAATGCGGCCAGATTTCAGGTGTTTGACGTTGAAAACGGGGACCAAGCCGTTCGTTTATTGCAACAACACTCCCAAACGTGGTTCTAACCGATTTGGTTATGGACGAAGGCGAAGGGATTGAATCGATTATGAAAATCCGAAAAATCAATCCAACCGTCCATATTATTGCAATGTCCGGCAACCTAAAATATTTAAAAACTATTGGTAAGCTGGGTACTGACAGCATGCTGTTAAAACCATTTCGGATGCCACAATTGATCGATGTTCTAGAACAAGGGTGCCGCTAATGAACAAAGAACCCCAGACTGAGGCTTTGATAGGGCTGGACGGGTGGTCCGATGCCAAAGATCGCGATGCCATCCAGAAAACATTTACGTTCAAGAATTTTAATCAAGCCTTTAGCTTTATGACGCGCGTCGCTATGGAGGCGGAAAAAGCCAACCACCACCCGGAATGGTTCAACGTTTATAACCGTGTAGACGTGACCTTAAGCACGCATGATACGGGCGGTATTACTGAAAAAGATATCAAGTTAGCGCAGTTTATGGACATGATCGCTTAGGTGCGGGGCTCTTGACTTTAATTTAGGTGACAAGCGAATAGCACCATCCAAGCGCACAACTTCACCGTTTAGCATGACGTTATCTGCCATATGCATAACGAGTTTTGCGTATTCATCTGGATCGCCTAAGCGGGGCGGAAACGGGACTAATGCACCCAAATTTTTTGAACTTCGTCTGGTAGACCGAACAGCATAGGGGTGCCAAACAATCCCGGCGCAATAGCTAGAACCCGTATCCCTGTTTTGGCGAGTTCGCGTGCTGCAGGTAATGTCATGGCAGCAACGCCGCCCTTTGATGCTGAATAAGCCGCTTGTCCAATTTGCCCTTCAAAAGCCGGCGATGGAAGCGGTGTTGACGATAAGCACGCGTTCCCCTGTCTCAAGGACTTCAAGGGTTTGCATATCGGCCGCTGCTAGGCGCATGATATTAAAGGTGCCGATCAGATTGATTTGAATGGCGCGGGTAAAGCTTTCTAAATCATGGGGGCCATCACGCCCTACGATTCTGGCACTCGGTGCAATTCCAGCACAACTAACAACAATCCTTGCTGCGCCATGCACATCGCGCGCGTCTTGGAATGCGGCTTCTACATTTGGTCCGTCGGATACATCGCATTGGATAGCTACGCCGCCAATTTCGCCTGCAACTTCGGCAGAAGTAGTCAAATTGATGTCTAGAAGTGCTACTTTTGCACCAGCTTTGGCTAAAGCCCGCGCCGTTGCGGCACCCAAGCCTGAACCCGCGCCCGTGACAAGAGCTGATATTCCGTTCACATCCATTTTAATAACTCCTGTTTTTTATAAATTTGAAGCGCTATATTTATGCTAGGTATGGCATAGGTTGGAAAGACTGCGAAAGGTGATTTTTTTTGTAAGCTTGAACGATGCGTCTTTGCTCATCATAATCCTTTAAATTCTATACATATAAGCATTGGAGCTAACACCTGTGAGCCAGCCCCTTTGGACACCTAGTCCTGAACGCATTCAACAAACCAATGTCACCTCGTTGATCAATAAAATTAACGCAGATTGGGACGTCTCTTTAACCAATTCAGATCATCTCCATCAGTTTTCTGTGACAGAAATGGAAAAATTCTGGCGCAGCTTAATTGAATACGCTGAACTGAACGGAGAAACATGGACCGGACCAGAATTGGTTGATCGGAATAAATTACCCGGAGCTAAATGGTTCCCCGAAGCACGCTTTAATTACGCCGAAAACATATTAAAGCGACGCGATGATGCCGATGCTTTTGTCTTTTGGGGTGAAGATAAGGTCAAACGTCGCATGAGCTTTAAGACCTTATACCATCAAGTGTCATCGATTTCTCAAGCGCTTAAGGGGATGGGCGTTGGGCCGGGCGATAAAGTGGCTGGTTATTTGCCTAATTTGCCGGAAACGATCATTGCGACTTTGGCCGCAGCCAGTTTAGGCGCTGCTTGGTCATCGTGCTCGCCTGACTTTGGCGCACAAGGCGTATTGGACCGTTTTAGCCAAATTAAGCCAAAAGTCATTTTTTGCGCTAATGGATATTATTACAACGGCAAAACCCACGACAGCTTGGGAAAAGTAGCAGAAATTGTTATCCAACTTCCCAGCGTAGAGCATGTGGTTGTGATTGAATATTTAGACGGTGCGCCAGATTTGTCTGGCTTGAAAAATGCACAGCACTGGGGCGATGTGATAGCCAATCACGCCCCGACTGAAATAGAGTTTGCGCAATTATCGTTCGATCAACCGCTTTACATAATGTTTTCATCTGGAACCACAGGTGCTCCGAAATGCATTATTCATTCGGCTGGGGGCAGCTTGTTAAAGCATGCATCCGAGCATTTATTACATTGTAATATGAAGCGTGATGACCGGATATTTTTCTTTTCCACTTGTGGCTGGATGATGTGGAATTGGTTGGTTAGCAGTTTAGCATGGGGGGCGACCGTCTTGTTGTATGACGGATCGCCGTTTTATCCGAGCCCGAATATTTTATTTGATTATGCAGACGCGGAAAACATGACGTTGTTTGGTACGTCGGCTAAATTTATAGACGCTTTATCAAAAAACGGCGTACGCCCTTTGGATACCCACGATTTGGACTCTGTCAAAATCATGTGCTCAACCGGATCTACGCTGGCACCAGAAGGCTTTGATTACGTCTACGATGCGATCAAAAAAGATTTCCATTTGGTCTCTTTCACGGGCGGTACAGATATTATGGGCTGCTTTATGTCTGGGGATCCAACCAAGCCTGTTTGGCGGGGCGAATTGCAACAAGCCGTTTATGGCATGGATGTCGATGTTTTTGATGATAATGGAAAATCAATTCAAGGAGAAAAAGGTGAGCTGGTTTGTAAGCAAACGTTCCCAACGGTTCCCCTTGGTTTTTTAGGCGATACCGACGGCAGTCGATATCATGATGCATATTTTGCTGTCTATGATAATATTTGGTGTCAGGGTGACTTTGTTGAACGCACAGAGCACGGCGGATACATCATGTTTGGCCGTTCTGATGCGACATTAAACCCGGGTGGCGTTCGGATTGGTACCGCTGAAATATACCGCCAAGTTGAGCGCTTAGACGAAGTAAAAGAAAGCATCGTCATTGGCCAAAGCTGGGATAACGATGTTCGGGTCGTGCTGTTTGTGGTTTTAAGTGCGGAACTTACATTAGATGATAAATTGACCAAAAAAATTCAAAATCAAGTCCGTGCTACTTGTACACCGCGCCACGTTCCGGCAAAAATCTTACAAGTTGAAGACATTCCGCGAACAAAATCTGGAAAAATCACTGAACTTGCCGTGCGCGATGTCGTTCACGGGCGGGTTGTTAAAAATGTAGAAGCATTAGCTAATCCGGAAGCTTTAGCCTTTTATGAAGGACGGGTCGAACTCATCACATAATGCGCAATGTCAATGCGACCTGGGATCAAGCCACGCCCCGCCGTTGCGGCACCATACTTATTGCGCTTTTTGCCACGTTGCCACAATTTCAAATAGAGCGTTCCGCCCGTGTGTTTGTCCGACCAGATGTGCCAATAAAGGCTTTTATAACTGACTTTTGTGCCGTCTTCGTGGTTGAGTGCACCGCAGATTTGCTGAGGGCTCCACTGATTGTTGCGCAGTAATGTTTCCGCCCGTACGATGAGGCAAGGCGTCATCACACGCGCCACACCCTTCCTTGCTAAGCCTTTTTGCACCGCAAAACGGTGCGCCTGTAAAAACC
>JAPKAX010000265.1 GCA_028825025.1 Rhodospirillales bacterium
CTATGAGCAGACTTTTAAAATTGCACTAGAAGATATGAAATGATTTTTGTATTCTTTTTATCTTAAGCCGCTAAGGAAAGTTTGAAAGCAATGGATTGTTTATTTAACGTTTGTTATTAAAAAATATTTGCAACATTCCTGCTGCTTCTTGTTCGCGTAATCCGCCGATCACTTCGGGGGCGTGGTGGCATGTAGAGTGCGTGTAAATGCGGGGGCCATGGTCAACGCCGCCACCTTTTGGGTCATACGCAGCGAAATACAAACGTCGGACGCGAGCAAATGAAATGGCTTGAGCGCACATAGCACACGGTTCCAGTGTCACGTATAAATCACAATCAATGAGGCGTGGCGATTGTTTTTTTAAGGCAGCTTCGCGGATCACCAGCATTTCTGCATGAGCTGTGGGGTCGCATAGCTCTTCGACCCGGTTCCCATGGGCCGCCAAGATTTTTCCGGTATTGGCATCTACTAAAACGGCACCAATTGGCACTTCTCCCCGGGTTTCTGCTCTACGGGCTTGTTCGAAAGCCGCTTCCATAGGATCTATAGGTGTATCAATTATGGGGTTATTATTATCTGTCATCAGATGTAGAAATTGCCTGCGCATTCTGGCCTCGTCAAGGCTAGGCTTGCACTGATCTATGCCGCGGCATAGTCTGCGCCAAAATTAGACCAATAGGATGAGTTTATGAGCAAGCTAAACCAACCAGACTCCGACGCCCCCAAGGGTGAGCGCATTGCCAAAGTCTTGGCGCGTGCCGGGCTATGTTCACGCCGCGAAGCCGAGCGATGGATTGAGGCTGGGCGGGTGACGGTTGATGGTGAACGGCTCAGAAGCCCCGCGTTTAACGTAACGCCTGGGGCTCGTGTTATGGTTGATGGTAAGGTGTTGCCGAGCAAACAAGAACCCCGCATGTGGCGCTACCACAAGCCGCCGGGATTGCTAACCACCAATAAAGACCCTGAAGGTCGGCCAACGGTATTTGATCGCCTTCCCCGCGAATTGCCCCGTGTGATTTCGGTTGGGCGATTAGATATTAATTCTGAAGGGTTATTGTTGTTGACGAATGATGGTAATTTGGCCCGTAAAATGGAATTGCCAGATACCGGATGGAAACGCCAATACCGAGTTAGGGTCCATGGCAATGTGCGCCAACATGAATTAGATAGCTTGAAAAAAGGTGTCACCGTTGAGGGTATTCGCTACGCTCCTATTGAAGCCAAATTAGAAAAGCAGGATGCGGCCAATGCGTGGATTGCGATTGACTTATTAGAGGGTAAAAATCGCGAAATTCGTAAAGTCATGGACCATTTAGGTTTACGCGTGAACCGTCTGATCCGCTTGGCATATGGTCCCTTTCATTTGGGTAAATTGGTCCGTGGACAAGTTTCTGAGCTTCCAACCAAGTCCATGCGTGATAATTTAGGCGTTACTTATTCCAGGTCCACCGGATATGTAGACAAAGAATGAGGATTGTTGGCGGCAGCCACAAAGGGCGCTCGATCAACGCCCCCACTGGTCGCGATACCCGCCCCACATCAGACCGGGTCCGTGAGTCTATTTTTAATATTTTAGCCCACAGCATTGAAGATTTCAATTTAAATGGAATCACGGTCGTAGATGTTTTTGCGGGTACGGGGGCGCTTGGGTTTGAAGCTCTGTCGCGCGGAGCTAAGCATGCCACGTTTATTGATTTCACCCGTCGCGCTTTAGACGCCATTAAGGAAAACGCAGCGATCCTTGGGGAATGGAAAAGCACAACTGTATTAAAGCTAGACGCAGCTCATTTTTCACCCCCCCCGCGCGCCGCAAAGGCACCTTGTGGATTGGCTTTTTTGGATGCACCGTACGAGAAAGAATTATCCCTACCGGCTTTGTTGGGGATCGTTAATAAGGGCTGGGTTCAATCGGGCGCCATCGTCATTGTTGAATTAGCGGCAAAAGAAGAGATAGAATTGCCACGTCAATATGAACAGCTTGACGAGCGCTCATATGGGTCTGCGCGTGTCTTGTTTTTGAAGGTTCGTTAATTAGGGTGAACTGATAAATTTTGGATTCCGTTGACGTGTAATTTCAAATCATAATTGGGGTTAATTTCAGGCCGCAAGGCCAAGCTCCAAACCCACTCGTTGGCTACATTATATTATACGCGTCCATACAATGAGGCTGTTTTACTAAAACACGATCACCGACAGAAATTTAAGTACTGGTTTCTATAATCAAAGTCACCAGGTATTTTAAATCATAAAGCATTCATAAATGGCTATCGATCTTCGATTTTGCAAAAATATCACGCTGCTTTTTACTTAATGCGAAGTTTTTTAAAAAGGTAGTGCAGGGGGGCCATTGGCAATTGCGCTAGAAAATTGGCTGAAACGAGATAATCTGCATCGGCTATAATGTCTAATTGTGGAACAGGTTTTGGTAAGTTGGAATTCGGGTTCTACACCAAGAGTGCATCTATTGTAACGGTGATATCGATTTCTATTAATTCAATGTTGGGAATTTTTTTAATTAAGTTTCTTGTTTTATGCAGATGACTAATATAGACAAAACTATTTTTTGAACAGTTTTGATAACGATTCAATAGGGGTATCAAGCAATAACCCAGACCCTAAAACGACTTCTTTACCAAAACCTTGGCAGGACTGGGATGCTTTTTTATTAAATTCTTACAGGTGGTTAAATGAGGTGGCCAATTTTTATGGCAGTGCTGGTGACGGTGTTTGATGTCGATGAGTTCGTGTAAGAATCCTAGCTGTTTGAAAGATTTTTTGCACAGTGTGGCCAAGAAAGTGAACCATTCAGCCAGCATGATGTTTAGCGCCGCCCAAACAGTTTCTCGATGTCGGCTAATTTCAATTCCACATAAGTCGGTCGCCCGTGAGAACATTGTCCGCTGTGGGGAGTGGCTTCCATTTCTCGTAAAAGTGCGTTCATTTCAGCGCCGTTCAAAGCGCGCCCGGCACGTACACTGCCATGGCACGCCATGCTCGCACAAACATCACCAATGCGGTCTTTTAGGGCAATTGTCTCGTCCGTTGCTGCCAATCCATCGGCTAAGTCTTGCAGTAAACCGTGTAAATTTAGCTCACCTAACATCGCAGGCGTTTCGCGGACAACGATGGCTCCGGGGCCGAATTGTTCAATAACTAAACCCAATTCAACCAATTCTTCTACCCGGCTAATCAAGCGATCGCAATCAACTTCATCTAGTTCAATCACTTCCGGGATCAACAAGCCTTGGCGCTTAACACCTTCTGCCTCTAAATCTATTTTTATACGTTCTTCAACCAAGCGCTCGTGTGCGGCGTGCTGATCTACAATAACAATGCCATTTTCCGTTTGAGCAACCACATATGTTGTATGTAGCTGGGCCCGTGCAACGCCTAATGGATAGGATAATGCGGCGGGATCGTAGGTATTTTCAAGATCGGAAGCGCGGGCCATTGGGACTTGGTCTAGATCGGGCAACGGCGCATGAAAGGCTTGGTTTTGCTGAACCAAGCCGGGCGTCATAGACGGAGTGAAGGGCTGGTTTGGATAGATCGCCCCGCCCACGGAAGGTCCACCTGACATCGGTAATTGCCCTGGCCGAAAAGCGCCCAACGCAACGTCCGAGACAGTTGTTGATGCCCGGTGTCCGGCGTTCGCAAGTGCATGTTTAATGGAGCCCACGATTAAGCCACGGATCATTCCTTGATCGCGAAAGCGCACTTCGGTTTTCGCTGGATGTACATTAACGTCAACCATTGCCGAAGGCGCGTCAATAAATAGGGCAACTAAAGGGTACCGATCAGATGCTAAAAAATCTCGATAAGCGCCTCGTAACGCACCAAATAACATTCGATCATTAACCGGGCGACCATTGACGAACAAAAATTGTAAAGCTGAATTGCCACGGTTTAAAGTTGGTAACCCAACATACCCAGAAAGCCCTAAGCCTTCGCGCTCGGCATCAATCAACAAGGAATTGTTGGAAAAATCGCGGCCCATGATGGCGG
>JAPKAX010000266.1 GCA_028825025.1 Rhodospirillales bacterium
TCAACATGCCGCTTGCGACGTGATGCCCTTCGGAAACCACAAAGTATGGCAACTTGAGTTCAGCAGCGCGTGACGCAGACCCGATAACAACGTGGCTAAAGAGCGTACCAAATGCGACGTCAACTTTGTGCTGGTTCTCGAATTTCTCAAGAACCTCAGCGCCCCGCTTGGGATCAGTACCGTCATCTTCAATGACAACTTCAACAGGGCGACCATTGATGCCACCCTCGTCATTCATACGTTTAACAGCGGCTTGTGTTGTAGCATCATACCAACGGCCATAAGCCGAACCTATTCCTGTCGCGTGCTTTTGGAAGCCGATTTTGATCGGTGAAGAGCTTTGCGCTTGCGCAAAACCTATAGTGCCCGGCAAAAGACCAGTAGCGGCAAGCGTACCAACCCCTGCGCCAAGACCTTTCAGCGCAGTACGGCGTGTCATATTCGTTTTGGTAATTTTCATTTTCTTCTCCCTGTTGTTGGTCGTGCACATTAGACTTCGCTTTATTTTTTTATTACGTTGTTCGCATACAAATGAATTGTCCAGCATTTTTTTGAGAATTTCATTTAAGCCCCACGCGGCGTGGATAATAACCAAAGCCCAAATATTGTGTAAACAATCATCAAAAGGCTTAACCCACATTGGATAAGAAGCAGACCCCGACGCGTGTTGCAGAACCGCGCTGCAAGCCTGTGGGCCATGATAACTGACAGGACATGCGATAAGATGATCGCAAAGACATTGGTTAACAAGATCGGGCGCACGCTCTCCATTGAATTCAAAAATCCAACTGTAACAGTTAAACGCCCAAGGCCAAACAGGTTCCAGCCCTTTGCCAATGGATCAGCAATCGTTGCTGCCAAATACTGTACCTGAACAAGAAACGAAATAAGATAGTGCGCAAAATGATAGCCAAGAGCTATAGGTAAAATCGCCACAGCAAATGTGTTAAACGCGTCCATGAACCTGATATTTTGCACATTTCCAAACTTGCGGACCAGCACAAGCCCCACCCAAATGGCTAATCCATAGATGCTCACACCTAAAATATTAGCACATATCAAACCCAAAGAAGACGACCAAACCACTGCGGACCGCCCCGGAAATTCCAGGGGATTGATCCCAATTTTGCCAAGCCACCAAAATGTTTCATGCAGCCCATCAAAACTGCCTGAGATCAAGATCATCAAACAAAGGACAGCACGGCTCGCATCCAAGGGCGCCGCGGCGATGCTTGACCAACCAGGAACGCCCGAGCGGTACTCATTTTCAGTCTGGAGCGTACGCAAAGATCCGATTAATCGAAACACCACCGTGAAACACTCAATTCTGTTTAACCACTGATCAGCTCCAAAAAGCACAATACCTCCGAAGGTGAACAACCAATACCCAAGTACAAAAGTGGCCAGCCTATCAGGGTCATTAGGTGCAATGTCGGCCAATAGGAACAACTGGAAAGAAAAGAAAACAAGAACCGCGGGCCAATGCCCCATTCGTTTAGGAAGGTTAAATATCGCAGACGACTCTAACGATAAAACCCGTGCCATTCCAGTCCATGGATTGATCAGACGCCAAATATCAAACATCAATCCTTGAATAACAAACACGCCAATCCACCAACCGGTCCAAATGAACAACGGCAAAAGGTTGCTCTGAGGATCATTTGGCCCGTTAAACCCAATAAATATCAAACCCAAGAACACAACAAACGCGAAAGCCGAAGCTGGCGCTTCGATCCTTTTGATCACCCAATCAGTGCCAAACTTGCGCGACTGGAATACGCCCTCAAGTGCTTTGACCGGCAGAAAGGCCATCAATAAGATTGAGGAAGCAACCGCCAGCGTCCCACCAAGTGTATACAGCCCTGTTGGCAACAGCATGACCAACCCCTGCTCTGAAGCATGGGCGAGGGCCTCGACTGGGAGCGCAGCCAAACATATGACCAAAAAAAAGATCTTTTTTTTATCAAACATATTGTTAGTATACATATTAATATTCGTAGGAGGGCAAATAAAATATGAAACGCATCTTCATCCTAATCAGCTTGCTGTTGATCAGCTTCATAGCGATACTCCTGACCAACCAACAGACAAATAGTATCTCACTGCTAGGAGGAAGCGCGGTTCAATCGCCGCAAAACAACCAGATGTTCGTGGTAAGCCTCAAGATAGAGAACACTGGCGCGCCAGACCGCTTGATCAGCGCCGCTTCGCCTTCCGCACATAATGTATCAATCACGAACTCCGGTCACGAAGGATCCGCCATAATTATTCCCAAAGACGGGACCGGTATTCTTGCCATGGACGGTGCGCATATCATGCTCATGACAAAGCCTGACACGTTTACGCACGGTACTTTCATTCCCCTAAATCTTACATTTGAAAACGCCGGTTCCGTAACGATTAGACTGCAAAACACCGGTGCGGCAGTGATAACCCATGGCCGGTCCAACGGTGCTTCAGAAACGCCGGCGCCTACGCTGGAATTAAGCTGGGAAGACGTGCCTACCAAAGACGGTGCAAAATTACGCCTTGAAACAAACAACTTCACGTTTTCGCGCGCGGACGACGATGCAGCGCATGTGCCGAATGAAGGTCACGCGCATGTCTATTTAAATGGCCTAAAGCTTGGTCGCCTCTATTCCGAAACCTATCAAATCAGCGCACTTTCACCAGGAAACTACACCCTATCGGTCGCGTTAAACAGCAATGACCATCACCCCTATGTAAATGATAGTGGTCCAGTCATGGACGATCTAGTATTCGAGATCCCAGATTAACGTTCGACAGGTTTCTTACAGGGACCTTGAGAAATGGTGCTGTCACAACGAAAGGGCTGATCTTAATTCGTCGGGTGTAATATCTGGAGCTGTCAAACTAATGAGAACTCGCATCAGATTGCTGGCGCAGCCTAAATCTATACGCTCGATAATTGGCGCAAGTCGGTGAGAGCAGCGGCACGGTTTAGATTGAAATTGGTGCATGAATAATGATGGCGTTCCTGCAGCCCCACACGTCCAACCCAACCCCACACCCGACCCTTATTGCGCCTTCAGCGGACCCAGAGTGGCCGAGCTGGGGCTTAATCAAGTCGGTTGGAAGAACGCCACTACCGTGCAGAGAACGCTTCCATGGCATTCCAGCATCAGAGTTCACGGTTCTGAATGTGGTCGCTCCGCTGACCCTAAGCTAGCGATGGCTGACTTCACCACATAGATGTTTTGGGTCTTAACTTAAGATTGGGGGCAAGAGTTGTGCACGTTGGTACAGATTCCTCAATAGGGCTTACAAAAAATTAAATAAAAACAGAATGTTGCGCTAGGCATAATTTTTTTATAATATAAAACAATTACTTAATAAAAAGCCTTATTTTTGTGCAAATCAATGATACACCAGATAAACAAGAGAAATCTGTGAGATTTTGGATTTTACCCTCAGAGTTATCCACAGAAATTGTGGATGTGTTAATTCTTGCAGCCGGTGTTATTTCGGTGTAGGCAACAAAAGAATCGCCTGGATGTACAAAAAGTTATGATTAAAACACCGCCGCCACTCAGACAAAAAAAGGCCAATCCATTTTGTTAGAGGTTGGCTAAGTAATGAAGAATAGGTGTGCTAGCAACCAAACCTTGCTATACAATGATAGCCGCTGAGGTTAACTTCAAATTTTTAACAGTATTATTAAACGTCATATCTTCTGCCACGGATGGTCCACTGAGTTGATGGCTTCGTAGCGTTTCTGGAGGCTAAACCCTGCCCCATACTTGCCAGCAACATCACCGGTTGAATGGCCGGTGGAACATCTCCCCACCCCCATTGCGCCTTTAGCGAGCAGGAGTGGCCGAGAGGGCTGAATGGGGCTGGTTTTAAAGTAGCTAAATGGAGAATGTTTTGGCATTGCGGCATCAAACCAAAGTCACACCTAGGAGTGGCATGATTATTTTGATTATACACCACTCACTTCAAAATCCGAACGTTGTGATGTGAGATAATGCGGA